>CAUWJW010000164.1:0-6167 GCA_963558985.1 uncultured Clostridia bacterium
TTTTCGTTTTCTATAAATACAATAACCCGATTTATAGAAATTATGCATCAGATTTCTTCAATCAGATAGACTCCTTCAAACTGGTAAAATTTTTCAATGGCTTCCAGATGACTTATATTTTTAGGAAGAATCATGGCCAGATGAAAAGCAATCCCGTCCTGCGCAATGGGCCTGGTCTGGCTCAGGTGCGTTTCGTAAAAGGTTGTATCAATAGAGCGTACATATTTGATAAACGCACGAAAATGCTCTACAGAATCAATTTCGATGTAAAGGCTGAGCCCTTTAGATCTCTTATAAAAATAATTTTCCATTCTGGGCAGAAATGCAAGGCTGCAAAAAATAAGGATAGCAGCAACAAGAGCTCCATCATAAAATCCGCTTCCGAGCGCAAGCCCGAGACAAGCAGAAGCCCACAGACCGGCGGCAGTCGTCAGGCCTTTGATTTTATTTTTTCCTGTAACCAGAATCGTTCCTACTCCTAAAAATCCTACGCCGGTCACCACCTGTGCGCCTAATCTGGCAGGATCACCGGTTCCGTAAACCTGGCACAGGTACTCATTTGTAAGCATAGCAAGAGCAGCACCGACGCATACAAGAATATGGGTGCGAAAGCCCGCAGGATGACGGTTTGCTCCCCGCTCAAGACCAATCGCGCCTCCTATTATGACAGCCAGAATCAGCCTTATAAAAGTAGAAAACAGATTTATATCATAGAAATAATCCGGCAAAGTGAACATATATAATCCTCCCTCTGATATCTGCTCTTATTATATGCACAGATTTCAGACAGATGCAAGTACAAACAATTGGATTCTGCCCGGGAAGTGTGGCATTGAAGAGATATCTGTGGTAAACTGGAACTACAAAAAAGAGGAGGGACTCCATGTATCAGGAATTAATGAAGCAAAAAGTAGATCTGGGCTTGCGAAAGCCTTTTAAACAGGAAACCGTCAGAAAGATTATGAGACTTAATGAACTGGACTATATATATGGGGGACTGGGATTAGACGGCACCGACCTTACCAGGCAGGAAATCCGGGGAATGATGGAAGGGGACATACCGGGTACAGCCTCTTTAAAAGAGTGCGTTTTTGTGAAAAATTATATGAATGTGATTGAGGAGATGCGCCACTGTCTGGCATTGAAGACCAGTCTGGATAAAAAGCTTCTTTTAAAGTTTCACAGCATTTTAATCGGCGGAGAATCGGAATTTCGAAGATCCAATCCTACAGTAACAGATTTTCATCATGTTCCTCCCCACGCATCTGAGGTTGAGAGCGGACTAAACAAACTGCTGCAGAATGCATATCGTTACGGTGCAAATGAAATACGCAGCGCTTCGCGTATTCACTATGGGATCTTATCCTTATATCCATTTGAAACCTACAGCGAAGTTATGGCCCGCATGGCGATGAATTATTACCTGCAGGAACGGGGATTCATGCCGGTTGCACTGGGATACAACCGGCATGAATACCTGAAGACTATGATTGAATGCTTGAAGGATAAAGATGATATCCTGTTTTTCTGGGGGCTGGAAAGAGCCGAATACAATAAGATGGCGCAAATCCTTCAAATTGTGGAAAATGACAGTGAAGAGGAAAATTAATAGAGCGTGTCCCAGTTGATACAGGTGGAAAACTTGCGGCAGATATCCGGCCAGGACAGCGGCCGGTCTGCTAGAATCCACATCATTTTTGTGAGGACAGCCTCCAGCGTCATATCGCGGGCTTCCAGGATAGGGAAGGACTCTCTCAGGCGGCGTCCCACCTCATAAGTGGACACATTGCTTCCTTCATAGGTCACCTGGGTGCTCATGACAAGAACCTTTTCTTCGGGCGGATAAGCGCTCAGCTGTGAGAACAGCTCTTTTTCCAGACTGTCGGGGACACCTCCCACACCAAAGCTTTCTAAAATGATACAGTCATAGTGTGCAAAGATGGTTTTTAGCAGCACTGGAGAAATACCGGGAGTCAATTTCAGCAAGAATACTTTTGCATTGAGCCTGTCATAAAAAGTGACGGGCTTTTCATCCTCTACAGGCGGCAGAAACCGTATGATTTTTCCATCCTGCATCGTTGCGGCGATGGGATAATTGATACTGGAAAAAGCTGCGTAGCTGAGGGTTTTTGTTTTTTTTGCGCGGGTTCCAATAATAGCCTTTCCGTCAAATACAATTTGAACACCGTGAGATCCGGAATCAGCGGCATACAGAATGCTGTCCCGCAGATTTGTCTTGGCATCGGTAATCTCAGAGCCGATGGGCTTTTGCGCACCTGTCAGTATGATCGGCTTGGAGGAATGCTGAATCAGATAGGACAGGGCAGCGGCAGTATAAGCCATTGTATCTGTTCCGTGGCAGATTACAAAGCCATCATACTGCTCGTACTCATCTCGGATTGTATTTGCAAGGAGAATCCAGTGATCCGGCGTCATATCGGTGCTGTCGAGACTGCAGACAGCCTTTGTTGTCAGACAAATATCCGTATCCATGGATGGCAGGTAAGAGAGAAGCTCCTGTGAGTCCAGTCCGGGAATCAGACCGTGAGGTGTTTTTACAGAAGCGATCGTGCCGCCGGTAGTTAAAATCAATAATTTTTTCGCAGTTTTCATATGCATCAGTCCTTTTCTTTTAGATTGCTGCAAACAGGATACCATATCGCATGGCAATTTCCAACCTTGTAATTTCCCGGATTTGTACTATAATAAGAGTGGTAAAAGACAAACATGCAAAATAGGAGCATATGCGTAAAGTGTTCGGCGGATGGGGAGTTGTCGCTGAAACGAAAAGCCGGGATAAGGCTTGCGGTATATGTTCCGCACCCGTTGCAGCAGAAGCTTCGGCATCCTGTATGTGAAGGGGCGGGTTTGACATGCCTGCAGTACGCAATACAAGGTGGCGATTTTTTTTGTTCTCCGGGGAAGAGAAGGGAGACAAATATGGATCATACAAAAATTAAAGAAGGCGTCCGCCTGCTTCTTGAGGGAATCGGTGAAGACCCGCAGAGAGAAGGGCTTTTGGAGACTCCGGAGCGGGTAGCCCGTATGTGCGAGGAGATTTACGGAGGTATAGGAAGAGATGCGGGAGAGCACTTGGAGAAACAATTTCATGTTGAAAATAACAATATCGTACTGGAAAAAGATATTACGTTTTATTCCACATGTGAGCATCATTTGCTTCCTTTTTACGGCAGGGCGCATGTGGCATATATTCCCAATGGGACAGTAGCAGGTCTTTCGAAGCTGGCTCGTACTGTGGAGGTCTATGCAAGACGGCCGCAGCTGCAGGAACAGATGACGGCACAGATTGCAGATGCCATGGAAAAATATCTGCATCCAAAGGGTGTTATGGTTATGATAGAGGCAGAACATATGTGCATGACCATGCGCGGGGTGGAAAAACCGGGTACCAAGACGATAACGACTATGGTCAGAGGCGCTTTTGCACAGGATTATTCCCTGCAGCAGACTTTCTTGCAGATGGTGAAGTAAGATGGAGCGTATCAATAAAATTTTGCATCATTCTCAGTTTCAGAAGGCACTGGAAGAGATAGAAGCAGCAGAAAAAGATCGTATTTTTTGCAGACACGGTATCACTCATCTGCTGGATACAGCAAGGCTGGCCTATATTTATGAGCTGGAAGCGGGCGGACAGATCCCTAAAGAGATGATCTATGCAGCAGCACTGCTGCATGATATAGGACGGGCGTGTGAATATGCAGACGGAAGACCTCATCATGAGGCGGGAATGGATATAGCAGCAAAGATTCTGCCGGAATGCGGCTTTTCACAGACAGAAACAGAGGCCATACTTGAGGCCATTGCCTTCCATCGAAGGCAGTCTGAGGGCGATAGCGGAAAAAGACTTTCTGCACTTTTGTTTCAGGCAGACAAAGCATCCAGAAATTGTTTTGCCTGCAGCAGCCGCAAATGGTGCAAATGGAAAGAATCAGATATGAATTTTAAAATCGACAGTTAAGGAGTACAGCTAAATGAAAATCGGAAATAAACAATTTGATACAGAACATCAGACCTATATTATGGGAATCCTCAATGTAACCCCTGATTCCTTTTCAGACGGAGGAAAATTTTATAAAAAGGATGATGCCCTTTTTCATGTGGAAGAGATGATTCGGGATGGTGCGGATATTATTGATGTTGGGGGAGAGTCCACGCGGCCCGGACATCAGGTAATTACAGAAGAAGAGGAGATCGAGAGAGTCGTTCCTGTCATTGAGAGGATTACAGCCAGCTTTGACATACCCATTTCCATTGACACCTACAAAAGTAAAGTGGCGCAAGCTGCACTGGATGCAGGTGCACATATGGTAAACGATATCTGGGGGCTGAAAGCAGATGAGAAGATGGCGCAGCTCATTGCAGATACAGGAGCTGCATGCTGCCTGATGCATAACAGAAAAGAAGCGGTATATAACCGGTTGATTCCGGATATGCTGGAAGATTTACAAGAATCTCTTACCCTTGCAGAGAAAGCGGGAATCAGTAAGGATAAAATTATACTGGACCCGGGCATCGGATTTGGGAAAGATTATGAAATGAACCTGGAAGCAATTTATCATGTGGATGAGCTGCTGAGGCTGGAGTGCCCGGTTCTGCTTGCCACATCCAGAAAATCAGTTATTGGTCTGACGCTGGATCTGCCGGCAGATGAAAGAACCGAAGGAACATTGGCAACCACAGTAATAGGTATTATGAAGGGATGCAGCTTTGTCCGGGTTCACGACATCAAAGAAAACAAGAGGGTCATTCAAATGACAGAAGCCATTTTAGGGAGAAAATAAACTGATGGATAAGATCAAGATTAAAAATTTGGAGGTTTTTGCAAAGCATGGCGTTTTTCCGGAAGAAAATGTTCTGGGACAAAAATTTGTGATTACGGCGATTCTGCATACAGATACCAGAAAAGCAGGGATGACAGATGATCTGGAAAACTCCATTCATTACGGAGAAGTCAGTCTGATGATAAAACAGTTTATGGAGCAGCATACGTTCCGCCTTCTGGAAACAGCCGCAGAACAGCTTGCTTTTCAAATGCTGACAGATATACCGAGACTGAAAAAAGTAGAGCTGGAAATCAAAAAACCGTGGGCGCCGGTGGGGGTTCATCTGGAGACTGTCTCGGTAGAAATCGAAAGAAGATGGCATAAGGTATATCTTGCCTTAGGGTCTAACATGGGGGATAAAGAAGCATACTTGAGGCAGGCAGCAGATGCGCTGCAGCAGACAAAAGGATGCAGAGTAGAAAAGGTATCCGAATTTTTAGTTACAGAGCCCTATGGCTATACACAGCAGGATGATTTCCTCAATGGATGTCTGGAACTTTCCACTTTGCTTACGCCAAGAGAACTGCTGGAAAACATTCATAAAATCGAGGCGGCGGCAGATCGGAAACGAGAAATTCGATGGGGCCCGAGGACATTGGATCTGGATATTCTTCTGTACGATGATCTTATTTTAGGTGAAGAGGATCTTCATATTCCTCATATTGAAATGCATAAGCGAGATTTTGTTCTCAAACCGCTGGCTCAGATTGCTCCCTATGTGCGGCATCCTGTTCTGATGAAAACAGTCGGCGAGCTGGCAGAAGCTCTGCAAGATTAAGAAGGAAACCTATTTTTCTTTTCCGGAAGGGAAAAAGGTGTATAATAGAAAACAGTGGAGAGGTGAAAAACATGCATAAGATAAAGTTAGTGCCGGATCAGCCTTTTTATAACAGTTGTGACATAACGGTGTATGATGTAACCGGCGAGAAAGAGAAGAAAAGGTGTAAGATAACGGCAGAATATGCGAAAGTTGATGTGCAGCAGCTGAAGGATCGGGGGCTGGATCTGGCGGGTGCCATGGAGTATTACAAAGATTGGATTTATAAAGTGGTAAGACATTATATTGCAGATGACTGGGAATGTGTACAGGGACAGGAAGAAATTTTAGAAATCATCAGGGAACATATTGAACAGTATTTTGAAGGAGCGTAAGACGAAAATGATACAGGATATTGAGCCGCATAAGCTGGATAATGGGTTTGCACAGACAGAAGCCGAGGAAGCGCATGTATTTTTTGCTGTTGAAAAAGGGAAGGTGCTGGCAAAAAAACAGGGAGATGATTGGATTCTGCCTGCGTTCAGCCAGCTTTCGGGATCTTTTGA
>CAUWJW010000165.1:0-6124 GCA_963558985.1 uncultured Clostridia bacterium
CCGCCAGCGCCCTGGCTCAGCTGCTTAAGTGAGGCATATAAAAAGCCGGCGGAGCTTCTTTAACGTTTTCTCGTTAACGAAGCTCCTCCGCTTGTCTTTTGGTAATATCAGCTCTAATCCAAAGGAGGCTGACCGCTGCCTGTCTCCATTTCCTTTACATTTCCGAATCCGCCGATTTCAATGTCATACCACTGATCTCCATTAGTAATTCGAAAGCTGTATTCATTCCACAGGCCTTCACCGCTGATTTCCTGAGATACAATCTCACCTCCGTTTGAGACTTCAAGCGCTTTGGCTTTCGCTTCTTCTGTATCTACTCGCAGAGCCATAGTTGCAATCACAGTTACTGCTATAACAACTGCGATAATTCCAATTACAATTCCAACGATTCCTTTTCTGGATAAATTTTTCATATTCTTTCTCCCGCCTTTCTTATTTGATGGTTTTATTCTAACTCAGCCACATTAGAAAGGGATTAAAGCTATCATCTTTTGTTCTGTCTCTCTCTTCCCTGCCGTATGCCATCCTGAATAACCATGTCCTTAAGTCTGTCAATGTGAATATCGGCCGCTGCCCTGGCATCCGCCGCTCTTCCATCACGAATGGACTCCAGAATCTGGCGGTGTTCCTCTGGCATGTTCTCTGCTCGTTTAAAGTTGTCATAGTAAATGTAGCGGAACCGGAGAACCAGCTCCTGCAGCTGTTCAATCATATGTACGAGAATATTATTATTGCATGATTCCACGATAATCCGGTGGAATCTCGTATCGTAAGCAATCATATCCGCAGTATTTCCCTCTGCCACCGCCCGGTTATATGATGCAGAAGCTTCCTCCAATTGTGCAAGCTGTTCATCGTTCATACGCGATGCTGCAAAAAAAGCCGCCAGACCTTCCATATCCTGGCGTACCTCCAATATGTCCACCATATCTTTTACCGAGATCTGAGAGGCATATGCGCCCTTTCTGGGCTCAATGGTTACCAGTCCCTCTTTCTCCAGTTTCCGGATTGCTTCCCGTATGGGTGTTCTGCTGACACCCATATCTTCTGCCAGCTCTACTTCCATCATCCGGGTTCCCGGCACAATCTTGCCGGTCAGTATCTGCATCTTCAGCTCCTCATACACAATTTCACGCAGTGGTCTGTGATGCTGAATGTCAAAATTTAACATACAAGTTCCTTTCCATTCAATAAGTCGTTCTGGTCCAAAACGTTTCTTTATTATATTGCTTCAGTTGCTCACAAGCCTGCTGCGCTTCAGTCCTGCTCCTGCACAGACCGAAAATCGTAGGACCGCTTCCGCTCATGAGAACTGCCTCTTCACCTAGCAATTCTGCTGCCTTGTTCTTTGTATACATAACATTAGGATACCGTGTTAAAGTGAAATTTTCAAGTACATTCACCATATTTTTTTGGATTTTTTTGTAATTTTTTTCATGTAAGGCCCGCAGCATCTCCCCGGCATCCGGGTGAATTTTTATGGCATCAAGATCCAGTCCGCCATACACTTCAGCTGTAGAAACACCAATCGGCGGCTTGGTCAGCAGCAGATAGCTTTTCAATCCGCAGGATAAGGGCTCCAGCTCCGTACCCGTACCGGTCGCCAGTGCACAGTGCGCAGCCAGCCTGTCTTTTGACAGCCCCAGTTCCAAATTGGCTTTTGCCTGCCCCATAATGGAAAACGGTATATCTGAGCCCAGGCTGCTTCCCAAGGCACAAAGCTGCCGGACATCTAACCCGAGATTCCAAAGAACATTCAGCGCATGCAGCACAGCAGCGCCGTTGCTGCTTCCCCCTGCCAGCCCTGCTGCTACAGGGATTCTCTTTTTGATATCAATGCGTATCTCTCCGCACAGTCCCTTCCCGTAATGCTCTGTCATTATTGCTGCTGCTTTGTAGGCCAGATTTCTTTCATCCCTGGGCAGCCATGGTTTGTTGGTTGAAACCCGGATTGTAACCGGTGCCTCTCCTTTCCTGTCCTGTCCCTCATCTAAAGCCTCTGTCCATTTTACGGCAACATCATCATGAAGAAGGATCTGCTGCATGACCATTTCCAGCTGATGATATCCATTATCCAGTCGCTTCAAAACATCCAGGCATAAATTGATTTTTCCAAAGGCTTTTAGCTGTATCCGTTTCATTTTTCTCCTCCATAGAATGCGTATCTTTTTTCTCATACAGAAAATGGGCGGATTACCGCCCATTTATCCTTACTTTTTCTTTTTATTCTTTGTATTGCGCTGCTTTCCGGTCTGATTCTTAGGACGTGTATTCCCCTTATTCTGGCTCTTCTCTTTTTTCGGCGCCTTGTATTTTCCGCCGCCTGCTGAAATCGGTCTTGGACCTGCTACACGTTTGTTGTGGGATACCGGCTGTATTTCTTCCTTTTCTTCCTTTTCTCTCTGCTTTGCTTCTCTGGCAGCACGTTTTGCTGCTGCCGCCGCCTGTTTTTCCTTGTTCTTTTTATCTTTTTCTACGATTTCTTCCACGGATTTTCCGGTTCGTTTTGCTTCTTTATATGGATTGACCGGTTCATATTTGCCTTTCTCCGCCTTCTCCTTCTCCTGCTGCTTTTTCATGCTTCTGGAGCTGAAGAAAATCATTCCGATCATCATTACACCCATCATCACCATGTTCACAGTCATTGCCTGCGACTGGTCTAATGTGGTAAATGCCACCTTGTCCTGTGCACCGAGTGTATCTCCGCTTGTTGCCTGAAATTCCGGACCAATGGTCAGCGTATATTTGGTCTTGCCTTTAATCTGGACATCTTCGCCGCTCAGTACCATCATCAGGCCTTTTTCCTTCTGGCTGTATGCGACATAGATCGGAATTGTCTTTCCTTTGTCATCCACCAGTTTAATTGCCTGCTTATTCTCCTTACGAATCTCCTGTGATTTCGGTTTTACATCCTGGTTGAACCAAAGCTTAATACTGATACTTTCTACTGCTGTTCCCGTTGCGCCGTCCTTTGGATACAGCTCGTTTATCTTTAGATCTCCTTCTCCTGCAAAACAAACAGATACTGACATCATTATCAGCATGACAGACAGGCATAAAATAGCGCCTATTCGCTTCATAGTTTTATCTCCTCCGACTTTTTCTTCCTCAATTCTTTAAAGAATGCTTTTAATATGCTGCTGCATTCCGGCTGCATGATTCCTGTCTGAATCTCAACATGGTGATTGAGCCTGGATTCCTGCGGTATATTAAAAACAGAACCGCATGCACCGCTCTTAGGATCCATTGTTCCGATATAAAGAGTCTGTATCCTCGCCCATACGATAGCCCCCGCACACATAGCGCACGGCTCTGCCGTAACATATAAGCTGCATCCCAAAAGTCTCCATCCGCCCAGGGTTTCACAGGCCTGCCGAATTGCAATCATCTCAGCATGAGCCGTGGGATCCTTTGAAGTTTCGGTCAGGTTATGCCCTCTCCCTATTATTTTACCATCTTTTTCTACAACTGCTCCAATGGGAACCTCTCCCAGGCGATATGCGATTTCTGCCTCTTTTAAGGCTTCTGACATATACTTTCTCATATACCTTACAATGTTACCATATTTTCTTTCAGCTATCAAGCAGATTTACAGGTTTATAAGAAAAAGCAAGAGAAGAATACTGTTACTCTGTAAGGTCCTCTATTACACCGGTTTGCCTGTTTATCCCTGCAATCCAGTATCCGTAGGCTACCTGCCGTGCTTCTAAAGAGGCCTCTTTACTGTCTGCATGGTACACCTCTGCTCCTACAATAGGCTGCCACAAGACAAAACCGGATTTTCCCTTTTCAGGCTGCTCCTCTTTGAGAAACCGGCCCGGTATTCCCACATAGTACCGCTCCTGTCCGGTCCCGAAAATAAAGTGTCTGTACTTAGACATCATATAATGCGCTCCCGGGGAAATAAAAGGAAACTTCCCCAGATTTACTACTCTGATCCAGTCTGCCCCGGTACAATCTTCAGAAAAAGGAACCATTTTGCTGTAAAGCTCGCTTTTTCTTTCAATCTCCCTGCAGCAGCGGAGAATATACTGGTTGTAATAGCCATTAAAAGACGCCTGTTCCTCTTTGTATACCGGTTTTTCTTTGAGCTGTATGCTTCCCTTCAGTACAGGATGAAGCGGCTCTCTGCGGTCAGTCATAGAAACTGCAGCAAGAATGGCTATCGTAAAGTCCTCTAAAGAATTGCCCCTGCCATCTACATTTGCCGGATCCATTTTCAAATATGTTTCACCGTTTCCTCTGCTGTTAATCAGAACACTTCCCATTATTTTATATATGGTTCTTTCATTTTTCTTTCCGAAAAAAATAAGCTTATAAATGTAGGTGTCCCTGTCAAAATACTGTAGGTTTTCTGCGCCTATCCGGATGCTGGCTCTGCAGCATCCGGTTTCTATCTTCAAATATCCTCTGATCGGCCGCTTTTTATCGTAAGCAAAATTCCGGCTTTGCTCTTCTAGCATAATAAAGTTCTTTTTATGGCTCTTATATTCCATGCTCCATGGCCTCCTTGATTTTTTCCTGCTTTTTTAGTAATATATGAATGGGTTTTTTGACCTATTCTACAAATTGGAGGTGTCTTTTGTTTTTTGATATTATTATAGGAATTATTTTAATCTGGGCAATTGTTTCCGGTTTTCGCAAAGGTTTTGTTTTTACATTTATTCACACACTTGGCTGGTTTGGCTCTATGGTGATTGCATTGTTTGCAGCCTCACCTGTGCGGAAGCTTGCAGAACAGTTTACAGATCTGGACGATAAACTTTATATGCTGTTTCTGGATAAGCTCTCCCTTTCCTCCGATATGTTAAAGGATTGTGTATCTACGCTTCCCCCTGCAATGAATGCAGGCATCGATACGGCAGCCAAAACAGCCGCTCAGACGCTTGCACAGGAAGTGACTTTGATTGCCATGACGATTTTTTCCTTTCTTGCTCTGCTCCTGATTATAAAGGTAATTTTCTTCTTTGTAACCATCGCACTGTCAAAACGTGACCACAACAAAGGGTTTCGCAATATTGCCGATGGGATTTTCGGACTGGCAGCAGGTGCGCTCAGAGGGGCAGTCTTTGTATTTCTCTTCCTGGCGTTACTGATTCCTGTTGTAAATATTGTATCGCCAACCGGTACGCAAATGGTTCTTGACAGTCTGGATGCATCTTACTTTGCCAAAACTCTTTATGATAACAATCTTATTGTAACTGCATTTGAAGATTTCCTTTCCCGTTTTTAAAACAATAAAAAAGACGCTGTATGAGAAATTCCCATCTGCGTCTTTTCTTTTTGTTATTTGATTTTTTTTGCCACAACCGCAAAGCGTCCCAGCTTATCCGGCACATGATAGCTGCAGGTAGACAAAGTAATCAGCTGATCTCCGGGTACTGCATCTACTCCCGTATCATATTCAGAAAGCTTCTTTACACCTTCTATATACTCCTTGTATTCCCTGTCACTGTTGAGATCTGCATAGGTATAGTATTTAAAAACATTCTTATTCTCCGGATAGATCTGAGAATAAAAAGCTGCCACTACCTTATATCTGCCTCCTCCGCCTTTATAAATCGTATCAAAGCGAATAGTTTTATGCGCTTTATAAAAGTCTTCCTCTGCATAATCCAAAAGGTCATGGAACATTGTCCCGTCCTTCATGTTATGCCCGTAAATAAGCCAGTTGAGGGTCGGTTTAAAAACGTCGCTGTACGCATCCAGAAAAGGGACTCCCGAGATACTGTATTTCTTCTCATAGCTGCGGCGCAGATAAAATTCCGGATCACTTTGCGTCTGCATGACCGGATAATCGATTCCTGTGCCTTTTACTTTAATCCAGCCGATTATATCCGGATTTTTTTTGTACAAGGCAGCGTACTTTCCGTCTACAATCCCTTTTTCCGTTACCAGGTCTTTTTCGCCGCTTTTTAAAGCTCCCAGGTCTGTCAGTGCCTTTTCAGCACGCCATCCGGTTACATAGTGGTTGATAATCACGCCTAAGGAGCCGATAAACACCATTAGCGCAATTACAAAAATGATCTTTCTTCCTGTCCCCATAATCAATACAGCCAGATGCGGCTTCCCTTCTTATAGCTGTGAAGAACACCGTATTTCTTCTTGTGATGCCTAAAGTCAG
>CAUWJW010000166.1:0-6054 GCA_963558985.1 uncultured Clostridia bacterium
GAGTTTACAGCAGTTTTGATCAGATCTCTGATTTCCTCTGCTACCATCTTTCCGGAGGCACCTGCGAACTGCTGCAGGTTAACGGAACACAAATCAAAAAAATCGGCGGTTCAAAGGATCTTTCCTTTGGACAAGTCCTGGATCGGATTGGCGTAAAACTGGGCATGGCCTTTCCTGCAGGAGAAGAGATGGATTTGCGGGCACAGTCAGCAAAAGTCTCCTCGAACTGTTTGAAGCGGATACCGGCCGATGGTCTGTTTTTTAACTTATCCGGAATTGAAACACAGTGCAGCAGACAGATTGATAAGTCTGAAGCAGAAGGAAGGCTGACAGAAGATACGGACGGCCTGATTCAGGAGCTCTTTGACCGCATCCTGCAAATTTTAATCAAGGTAACAAAAGAAGCCTGCAGGGAAACATCAATAAAACATATTTTATTCACAGGCGGTGTTTCATCCAGCAGGTATATCAGCAGCAGGCTGGAGCCGGAACTGAAAAAAACAGGACTGTTTTGTGAGTTTGGAGATCAGACTCTTTCTCAGGATAATGCGGTGGGGATTGCTTTGCTGGGAGGTAGACAATTATGGCATTGAAGCCTGTAACAGTATCACAGCTGAACGGATATATAAAGAGGATCCTGCAGACTGACCCGCTTCTTGGGAATGTATCAGTTATTGGAGAGATTTCCAATTTGAAATTTCACGGATCCGGACATATCTATTTTTCTATGAAGGATGCAGGAAGTCGCTTAAACTGCTTCCTTCCTGCTGACAGAGTGCGGGAACTTCGCTATCAGCTGTCAGAAGGAATGGAAATAACGGCATCAGGCTACATTTATTTGTATGAGCGGGGAGGCAGCTATTCCTTGAACATAAAGGATATTCAGGTGTCAGGTCTTGGGAATCTTTCCATTGCATTTGAACAGCTGAAGGCAAAGCTGGAAAAAGAGGGTCTTTTCGATCCGAAATATAAAAAAGAGATCCCTTTTTTCCCGGAAAAAATAGCCGTTATTACTTCCGAATCAGGAGCTGCAATACGTGACATCCTTAAAATCATTAAAAAAAGGAACAATTATGTAGATGTGCTCATCGTCCCGGTACTTGTGCAGGGTCCTGCGGCAGCAGCTCAGATTGCAGATGCTGTCAGGATGGTGAATGCACAGTTTCCCGAGGTGGATACCATCATTGTAGGAAGAGGCGGGGGCGCCATGGAAGAACTCTGGGCCTTTAATGAAGAGCCTGTGGCTCGCAGCATCTTTGAGTCCGAGATTCCTGTTATTTCTGCAGTGGGACATGAGACAGACATCACCATTTCTGATTTTGCAGCAGATTTGCGGGCAGAAACGCCTACAGCAGCTGCGCATATGGCAGTCCCTGACCTTGGAGAACTGCGGGCATATATCAAGGATTTGAAAAACAGAGCCGAACAGGCTCTCGATACCTGCCTTCGCTATAAACAGATGCAGCTAGATCGTCTTGATCTTTCTGTTTTCAGACGAGATTTAGAAAGCCGGATTATGATGGAGCAGATGCGCATTGAAAATCTGAAAACAGAAAACCTGCACCGTATGACTTCTATGCTCCAGGATCTTGAAACAAAGATTCACTTTTACAAAGCAGAACTGGAATCCCTTGACCCCAAAAAAATTATGGGCAGAGGATACGGTGCCATTACCGGTGAGAACGGCAATCTTATTGGCTCCATCGAACAGATGCACCCCAAAGATATCATCACCGTCGTTTTAAAGGATGGCCAAGCAGTATGCACTGTAGATCAAATAAGGAGGAAATCAGTATGACAGCCGGGAAGAAAAGTACGTTTGAAGAGACTCTCTCAAAGCTGGAAAAAACGTCAGAAAATCTGAAAAAAGAAAATATCACCCTTGAAGATGCTTTGAAAAATTTTGAAGAAGGGATTGCATATTACCAGCAGTGCAGTGAAATATTAAATAGTGCAAAGCAAAAAATTGAAACCTATTCCAAATCATAAGGAGGGAACAGATATGCCGGATTTAGAAAGAAGCCGATATAAAGAACTGATAGAAGAACACATTCTTGATTTTTTGCCGGATATTGATCATAAAAGCATTACATTATATGAATCTATGAAGTACAGTCTTACTGCAGGAGGCAAGCGGATTCGACCCATGCTTCTTTTAGCTGCTCACGAATCTGCAGGCGGAAAACTGGAAGAAGCCATTCCTTATGCATGTGCCATGGAATATATACACACATACTCCCTCATTCATGATGATCTGCCTGCTATGGATGACGATCAGCTTAGAAGGGGACAGCCTACAAACCATATCATTTTCGGAGAAGCTATGGCCATTCTGGCGGGAGATGGACTGCAGTCCGCAGCTTTTGAGGCTATGAGCAAAGATATGTTTTTGTACTTTGATAACCCGAAGCAGCTCAAAAACAGAATTCGGGCAGCAAATGAAATTATAAAGGGTGCAGGCTGCCGCGGTATGGTCGCAGGGCAGGTAGCAGATATTGAATCCGAAGATCGCGCATGCTCCGGAGAAATGCTGGACTACATCCATCTTACAAAAACAGCTGCACTTATCGTTGCTGCCATAAGAGCAGGGGCGCAGCTTGGGGGTGCAGACCCGGAAATGCTGTCTAATCTGACTACCTATGCAGAAAATTTGGGACTGGCTTTTCAGATAGAAGATGATATTCTGGATGTAATCGGCAGTGAAGAGGAAATGGGGAAAAAGGCAGGTGTGGATCTGGAAAAGAAAAAATCCACTTATCCGGCACTGTACGGACTGGATGCTTCCAGAGAAAAATTAATGGAATTGACGCAAAATGCAGTAGATGCTCTGGCATCTTATTATGATAATGCTGAATTCTTTGTTACGCTTGCAAAGGATCTGGCTGTAAGAGGCAAATAAGAATGAAACGACTATTAGAATATAATTTTCCGCAAGATCTGAAACAAATGACAGCGCACCAGTTAGGGCTGCTTGCTTATGAGATTCGAGATTTTCTTATCAGCAACATTTCCAAAACAGGAGGTCATCTGGCCTCCAATCTTGGCGTGGTGGAGCTTTCTATTGCGCTTCACAAGGTATTTGAAACACCAAAGGATAAACTGGTTTGGGATGTAGGTCATCAGTCTTATGTACATAAGATTCTGACCGGACGGGCAGAAGGATTCCCCTCTCTTCGCAAGTTCGGAGGAATGAGCGGCTTTCCGAAAGTCAAAGAAAGTGAATACGATACCTTTGACACAGGACACAGCAGCACATCTATCTCTGCAGCAGCAGGAATGGCTGCAGCCAGAGATCTTGCAGGGGAAGATTTTCATATTGCTGCCATCATTGGAGACGGAGCACTGACAGGAGGGCTGGCTTATGAGGCGCTCAATAATGTGGGTGCTTCCAAAGCAAAGATGATGGTTATTTTAAATGACAACGGAATGTCTATTGCTCCCAATACCGGTGGTGTTTCTAAATATCTGGGTAAACTTCGCAGCTCTCAGAATTATACAAGATTCAAAAACAGAGTAAAAAGAAATGTATCTCATATTCCTGTAGTTGGAAAGGGTGTCGTTTCAGGAATGCAGCATGTGCGTGATTCCCTGAAATATGCCGTTCTGGATGGAATTATGTTTGAAGAACTGGGATTTAAATATTTCGGTCCTGTAGACGGTCACAATGTAACGGATTTGATCGAAACATTAGAAATGGCAAAAGAAGTGGATGGTCCTGTATTTTTACATATTATCACAAAAAAAGGAAAGGGTTACCGCAGTGCGGAAGAGACCCCAAGCAAATACCACGGAACAGGTCCCTTTGATCCTACTACCGGACTGCAGCACAGCAGTGCAGGAGCGCCTTCCTATTCCCGGGTGTTTGGGGACAAACTGCTGGAAATGGCAAAAGATGACAAAAAAATTGTAGCCATCAGTGCAGCAATGCTGGATGGGACAGGCCTTGAAAATTTCAAGAAAATGTATCCTAAGAGAACTTTTGATGTAGGAATTGCTGAAGCCCATGCAGTCACTTTTGCTGCTGGTCTGGCATCAGGAGGATACCGTCCTGTTGTCGCTATTTATTCTACTTTTTTGCAGCGAGCCTATGACCAGATTATGGAAGACGTCTGCCTTCAGAACCTTCCGGTTATCTTTGCCATTGACCGGGCAGGCATTGTAGGAGCAGATGGTGAGACTCACCATGGAATCTTTGATCTGTCTTATCTAAGCCATATCCCGAACATGACGATTCTGGCTCCGGCAGATAAGGAAGAGCTTGAAATGATGATGGAATATGCTCGAAATCTGGAAGGACCGTGTGCAATCCGTTATCCGAGAGGAGAAGCTGCTCAGCTGGATTTTCACCGTCCTATTTCAGGAAGCTTGCTTCTTGCTGAAGGAGAAGATGTAGAGATATGGGCAGCAGGAAATATGCTGACTGCCGGCTTTCAGATTTGTGAAAATTTAAAAGCAAAAGGCATCCGGGCAGGTCTGATCAATCCAAGGATTTTAAAGCCGCTGGACATGTCCGGTTTAAAAGCTTGTGCAGAACGTACAAAATTGATCGTTACATTGGAAGACAATGTAATTACCGGCGGATTCGGAGAAAATCTGGCTGCTGCTGTTAAAGAGTATCCGGTAAAAGTTCTGAATTTTGGCTGGCCTGATTGTTTTATTGAACACGGCAGCTGCATCCAGCTTATCCAAAAACACCAGCTGGATCCCGAAAGCATTACAGAAAGGATTAGTGAATACTTTGAAAAGCAGGCTTGATATGGTCCTGGTAGAGCGCGGTTTTTTTTCATCCAGAGAAAAGGCAAAAGCTTCTATCATGGCAGGAATCGTTTATGTAGACGGTCAGAAAATTGATAAAGCAGGAACTGCTGTAGAAGAAACAGCAGATATTTATATAAAAGAAAATCTGTGTCCCTATGTAAGCAGAGGCGGTCTGAAGCTGGAAAAAGCGCTCGGACAGTTCGAATTTAATCTGCAGGATGCCGTATGCGCAGATATTGGAGCCAGCACAGGCGGATTTACAGACTGTATGCTGCAAAAGGGAGCATCCAAAGTTTTTGCCATTGATGTGGGTTACGGTCAGCTGGACTGGAAGCTGCGCAACGATAATCGAGTGGTAAATATGGAAAAGGTCAATATCCGTTATCTGGATCTGGATACAGTGGATCCGGAACTGGACTTCATCAGTATTGACGTATCGTTTATCTCTCTTCGTCTCGTTTTTCCTGTAGCCGCCCGAATGCTGGGGAAACAGGGAAGTCTGGTATGCCTTGTCAAACCTCAGTTTGAGGCAGGAAGAGAACAGGTAGGAAAAAAAGGAATCGTCCGTGACCGGGCAGTCCATAAAGAAGTAATAGAAAATGTGATTCTGTATGCAAAGGAAAACGGACTTTATGCCTGCGGGCTTACGTTCTCTCCTGTAACCGGAGCGAAAGGAAATATTGAATACTTATTATATTTAAAAAAGCATCCGGTTTCTGCAGACAGCATTGACATTGATTCGGTTGTATCCACTTCTCACCTGGAGCTGGAGCAATCTTCATGATTGAAAAAAAGGAGTGTTTGAATATGAAATTAGCAAATAGGGTCCTTACTATGAAGGAATCCCCTATCCGCAAATTCAGCCCAATTGCGCTGAAAGCAATGGAGGAAGGAAAAAAGGTGTATCGTCTTAATATTGGGCAGCCGGATATTAAGACTCCGGACTGCTTTATGGAGGCCGTGCGGAAATTTGATGAAACAGTAATTGCTTATGCACAGTCCGGAGGAGATGTTCTGCTGCAGGAAGCGATTGCAGATTATTTCAGCAGGTACAGCATGACCTATGCACCGGAGCAGATTATGATTACCAATGGCGGCTCTGAAGCGCTCAGTATGATATTCCTTTCTCTTCTGGATCCGGGAGATGAGGTTCTGGTGCCGGAGCCTTTTTATACAAATTATCATACATTTGTCACTATGGCCGATGGTGTCATCGTTCCTGTTACTACGACTGCAGAAGAAGGCTACCATTTTGCTGATGTGTCCAAATTCGCGGCAGCCCTGACACCCAAAACA
>CAUWJW010000167.1:0-5972 GCA_963558985.1 uncultured Clostridia bacterium
AGAGCCAGAGTGCAGCTGTATCGGCCGGTTTTCTCAGAGAATTCGTGCTTTACTACTTTCAGATACCCGGTAGAAAGCAGCAGGCTCCAGACAGCGCCTTTTGTTCCCGATAAATCCCCATATGCGACCTGTTCGTTGATTTCTTCCTGCAGCGTTCCTCCCTGCAGCAGTTGTTCAAAATTCTGCTTAATCCCTTTGCTGCCCTCTCGAATCAGCTTGCCTGCCAGACTGTTGGAGCTGGTATTGCCCCAGTAAATCCCTACCCTTTTCTCTCTCAGATAATGGATGATGGACCATGGATTATAAATATCCGTCTTTTCTCCAAAGGTAAAGCCATCATACCAGGTTTTCACTTCTCCCTTCTTGTGGGAAAGTCCATATTCATCCAGAGAGGAGAAGACCTCCTCCTCCGTGAAACCAAAGCAGTCCGCATATTCTTTTGATGTAGTTGTTACTACTTTCGGATTGTTGAAATCCGAAAAAATTGATTCCCGGCTGACCCTTGTAATTCCTGTCATAAGGGCACGTTCCAAATATGGATTTGTTTTAAAGGTAGAATTGAACAGGCTTCTCATAAACCTGCTCATTTCCTCCCAATAGCCCGTCACATAGGCTTCCTGCATCGGCGTATCGTATTCGTCCAGTAAGATAATCACTTTTTTTCCGTAATAGCGTGACAAATAGCCGGATAAATTTCTCAAGGAAACGCCGGCCCGGCTGTCTTCCATATCCGCCGAGACGTTCTTAAAATCTTCCTTTTCGCTTTCACTCAGAATATCGCTTTCCAGCAAAAACGAAAACTTGCTGTAAACCTCTCTAATAATCCGGCAAATTGCGGCTCTTGCCTGAGAAAACCGACTCTCCTTTACATCCGCAAAGCTTAGAAATACCACCGGATAGCTTCCCTGCAGCTCCCGATATTTCTCCTCATTCCAGATGGAAAGCCCTTGGAACAGGTCACTTCTTCCCGCATAACTGACCGAAAAAAACTGCTCAGTCATACTCATGTTTAAAGTCTTTCCAAAACGGCGGGGCCGGGTAATTAATGTCACCTGATCTCCATTTTCCCACCACTGACGGATAAAGTCCGTTTTATCAATATAAAAAAGGTTTTTCGTTCGGATGGTTTCAAAGTCCTGATATCCGATTCCCACTGTTCTGGTCATGACTTTCTCTCCTATTGTTCTCCCGTAAACTCTCCCATTTATGAATGTATTATATCATAAGCTTCCCCGTTCTGTCTGCAGACATCCGGGTTTCCCGCTTCCCTTTTCAAGCCGGAAAGCAAATCCTGATAAACAGCTTTTCTTCTCTATACTCTGCATCAATACTCCCGCCCATACGCTCTGTGAGAAGTTTTGCAATAGAAAGCCCAAGACCTGTAGATTTTCTTCCGGTCTCCAAAGTATAAAACCGATCAAAAAGTCTGGCAGCTGAAACAGAGTCCAGCGCCTTTGCTGTATTGGAAAAAATCATCGTGCCGTCTGTTTGCAGTTCTGCATAAAAATCACCATCGCTGTATTTTAACGCATTGCTGATAATGTTACTGAGGATTCTGTTCACTGCCGTTTTATCCAAATTCCGCAGCACAGGTTCCTGCGGCAAAACCGGCTGCGGTACAATTCCTCTTTGCTCCATGGCGCCTGCAAAGGAAAGAAGATTTTCTTCAACTGCCCTGCACAAATCCATCTCTTCCCTTTTTTCTTCCTCTTCCCCTGCAATCATGGAATAGGAAAAGAGCTCCTCTGTAAGCTGCTTCATCACTTGTGCACGATTTTCAATCTGTTTCAGATATTCTTCTGTACGCTGTGAATTTTCCTCTTCTTCCAGAAGCTCCAGATACCCTAAAATTGCAGTCAGAGGCGTTCTTAAGTCATGGGAAAGGTTCGTGACAGCGTCCTTCAGTTCTCTGTCTCCCCGGAGAAATCTGCGGCGCTGCCGGTAAAGACCTTCAAGCTCTGTGTTGATCCTCGCTGCCAGCGCCTTCATCTGCCGATCCCGGGATGCAATATCAATACACACATTTGTATCGGTTCTGAGCCGCCGGGCAAGTTTTGCGCCAATCTCCTCCGCCGCTTTGCGCAGAAGGAAAATTTTAAGCAAAAGAAGAATCACAATACACACCAGCATGCCCATGACGACCCATAACCAAAATTCCATAAACCGATCCTTTCTCTTACGCAGACTGCCTCTTGGTGCATCCGTCCCGCTGTTGAAGCTGCAGCCGCCCTATTTCAAATCTTTCCGTCTGAACAGAAAGATACCTGCAGCAGTTGTCACAACTATAATAACTGCCGAATACCCCATTAATCTGCCGGGATTTTCTGCACTTCCTTCCGCAAGCTGCATCTGCTGCCCTCCCGGTAAAAAATCGTAAAAAAACTCATAGACTTCCCGTTTGGCGCCTTCCAGATATCTTGGATTTTTTTCCCTTGGCGCCTGCTCTCTTGTGCCGTCATCAGTTATATAAATATACCCGTCATAATACTCCGGTTCTGACAATCTTGAGAGGATAAAGGTTCCTGCAAACAAAATTCCAAATGCCAGCAGCACACTGATGACTGCTACTGCCGCCTTGTTCTGATTGAGCATTACTACCAGGGTAAAAATCGAAGCAAACGCTGCTGATAAAACAAGTGTGCAAACAAGCAGCAGCACGAGTCTTTTGGGTTCTCCGTCAAACCAGCCGGCTTCCGGTATTCCAAGTCCAATGTAAACAGCAAGATATACCGCATACATCAGTATTCCTGCTGCTGCCGATGTAAGTAAATTGGATAAATAGACAGCCGTTCTGGAATGTCCAATAATTACCTTGTTTCTTATGGTGCCGTCACTGTATTCTGTCCCCACAAACAGACTTACAAAACAAGCTGCCAAAATTCCGATAAAAGGAGCAGCAGTAAATACCATATCCTCTAACATCGGATTGCCGCCTTCTTTCAGCACCCTGTGATTAGACATAACTGCCATTCCGGCAAAGACTGCCATATAAAGCATGCACAGCCAGAACACCTTAGACTTTTTCAAACGCATAAAATTTGCAGCAAGCAATCTATTCATGCTCTTCACCTCCCACCAGACTGACAAAATAACTTTCCAGACTTTCATCCTTCTCATTCATCGAAAGGATCCGGCAGTTTTCTTTAGCTAAAGCTTCTGCCAGATCGGAAACGTTAATCTGCGCATAAATGTCTGCTTCTGCATCAGATAGGATGTTGTAAGGAATCTGATTTTCGTCCAGTACCCTGGCCAGCACCCGAATGTCGCTTACTTCCACATGGACGCATTTTCTGCAGGAGTTTTCCAGTTCCTCTGCACTGATTTCCTTTACCAGATGCCCCCTGTCAATAAAACCGTAATGCGTTGCCAGTTTTGACAGCTCATCTAAAATATGACTGGATATGAGCACCGTGATGCCATGCTCCCGATTGAGCGTTAAAATCAGCTCCCGCATTTCAATAATTCCCTGCGGGTCCAGACCGTTAATGGGTTCATCCAGAACCAGAAAGTCGGGATTTCCTGTCAGTGCAACAGCAATACCGAGGCGTTGCTTCATACCCAGAGAAAAATGCTTTGCCTTCTTTTTTCCTGTATGTTCAAGGCCTACCAGTTTTAACAGCGCCGGAATCTCGCTTTCTGAAGGAAGCCCCAGAATACAGCACTGCTGCTTTAAATTCTCTGCAGCAGTTAGCTCTCCGTAAATGGATGGCGTTTCTACTACAGCACCCATCCGCCGTCTACTTTCTGCGATATGCTTGTCACTGCTTTTGCATCCGTACAGCAGATATTCCCCGCCCGTCGGCTGTTGCAGTCCGCAGATCAACCGGATCAAAGTCGTTTTCCCGGCTCCGTTTCGTCCTACAAAACCATAGATGGATCCCTTGGGGACGTGCATGGAAAGGTTGTGCAAAGCCTTAAAATGGTTATATGCTTTGGACAATCCTTCAGTGGTTAATACATAGTCCATATATAACTACCTCCCTTTTTCTTTCTGGCGGTATTTTACACCAAAAGGGTAAAGCAGGCGGTAAAGATAAGGGTAAAGATAGGGTAAAGATTATGCGCCGGTCAGTCGGTCAGTTTGAAGCCGATGCCCCAAACCGACTCAATATGCGCTTTTCCTCCTGCCGCCCGAAGTTTTTTCCGAAGATTACTCACATGGATTTTCAGAGAGGTTTCGGTGCAGTCGGGGGTTTCTCTGCTAATATCCTCTAAAATTGCTGATTTTGAAATGGCTTTCCCCTTATTTTCCATGAGCAGTTTCAGTATGGCATACTCTGTCCTGGTGAGTTTTACTTCTGCTTTTCCTGCATACACCTGTCTGGCATCGGGATCCAGAATCAGATCCCCTGCCGACATCATCCCCCTTGCTTCCGGGTTTGCTCTGTCTTCTCGCAAATGCACGGTGATCCTTGCCAGAAGTTCTTTCAGTTCAAAGGGTTTTGTCACATAATCTACGGCTCCGGAAAGAAGCAGATTAACTTTGTCCTCTGTTGCGGTCTTTGCACTTACCACAATAACCGGAATCCGGGAGATCCGAGCAAGCACTTCTTCCCCTGCAAGACCGGGGAGCATCAGATCCAGCAAGATGAGATCCGGCCTGTGCCGTTCCAGAAGATAAAGGGCTTCTGACCCCGAATACGCCCGCAATACTTCAAACCCTTTTTGGCGCAGAGCTTCTTCCAGTATGTCTCCGATATGAATATCGTCATCGATCACTGCTATAATTTTCATGATTTTCCTCCGTTCCCCTTTTTTGCAAACATTTTGTTACAGGTGAGGCTTTACTGTACACTGTCTGTAAATTCCCGGATCACCTCATACAAAGTCAGCTGTTTTTCTTTTGTCTGTCTGTTAAGCTTTTCCTGCCAGTCCGGAATTTCTAATTTGTCCATCAGCAGGCACAGCAATGCGCCTGTTTCATACGGAATTCTCCCTGCCAGTTCCTGACGGTCATAAACGCCTGACTCCACCGCCTGCTTTAAATCTGAAAACGGCACATGCTTTGCATTGTCAAAATACATCACGCCAAAGTCATAGCCCACAATTTGGGAAGCTTTAATTCCAACATAAGTTGCTGTTCCCTCAATCGTTTCCCGATCTAACTCTTTTCTCACATACTCAGGATTTTTTTCCATACGTGCTTTTACTGCGGCAATATATTCTTTTGCGTATTTCAGGTATGTTCCTCTGCTCGCTTTACCGTTTATGAGTGCCTTTTGTATCTTTGCAAGCACTTCATATTCCTTATATAATAATGCGCTGTCTTCCTCCGACATTGCCTCTGCCGAATAGGTGTCGCCTGCAGCCCAGTTTCCCTGCATATAGTAATGAAATGCTTCATGGGTTAAAAAGGTGATGTAATGAGAAGATACAAATTTCTTTGTCACATCCTCTTCTTCATACTTGGTATAAAAAACATCGTTTCCATATACATCATAAGTTTTTCCTGCTGTATTAAAATTGCCGTCAAAGCGGAATTTCAGCAGCTGTGGGGAAACGAGGGAAATCCGGTAGACTTCTCCGCGATACCCTGTGGGCATCTGGATTTTCTTTGCAAAAATGCTGTTTATTTCGTGCGCAGGGTTCACTAAGTATGCACTTCCAAAGGAGCCCTTTATGGCTAATACGGTTTTTCCTTCAAGTGCAAAATCCTTCCACACATCGTTTTTCTCTGCAGCTTCTCCATAGGAATGCAGTTCTTTTAAGATAAACCGATCTGTTTCATCCAGCTGACGGTAATCAGAATGAATTCGGTTCATCATGATTACGGCTGCAAAACCGATGATCAGAATACCTAAAATAATGCAACCTCCAAGTTTGATTCCTTTTTTCATTGTCTTTCCTCCTTTTTCCATAATTTAATACTAAACCACACAATCAGAAGCAAATTCACTGCCAGTACGGCTGCGCTTCCCTCCAGTTTATATGCGCCTCCTGAAAGCCATGACTCCCCTGCAAACACAGCATCA
>CAUWJW010000168.1:0-5932 GCA_963558985.1 uncultured Clostridia bacterium
GTGCCGCAGTCATGCAGGATGGCATAGAATATGTACGAAAATATCATTTTTCTGAAGAAAACTATAATCTGGCTTCTGCCAGGGAGACCCGCCGTGAATCTGTAAAGCTTCCGATCCTGATGTATCATGGTCTCTTGAAGGATCCTGCCATGCAAAACAGCTATGTCATCTCCCCCAATCTCTTTGAGCAGGATCTTCTGTATCTAAAAAAGCAGGGCTATACCACCATACTCATATCCGACCTTATTGCTTTTGTGGAAGATGGTGTTTCTCTGCCTGAAAAACCTGTTCTTCTCACCTTTGACGATGGCTATTACAATAATTACTATTACGGTTTTCCCCTTTTGCAAAAATACAAAATGAAGGCAGTCATCTCCATTATCGGCAAGGAGACCGACCGCTACAGCCGTCTGAATGAGGATCATGCCACTTATTCCAACCTTACCTGGAAGCAGGCTGCAGAAATGGTAAAATCAGGCCTTGTAGAGATTCAGAATCATACATATGCCTCTCATGGCAATACCGGCGGCCGCAAAGGAACTATGAAGCTTCCGGGTGAAAGTGAAGCCGAATATGCCCGCTATTTTGAAAAAGATCTTATGACGCTGCAAAAAAAGATTAAGGATGCTGTAGGAACTGTGCCTGCTGCCTTTACCTATCCTTTTGGAGCAGTCAGTGAAAGCAGTTTAAAGCTAGTAAAGGAGTTGGGCTTTAAAGCCTCTCTGGGTTGTGAGGAAGGCATCAATCTCATACAAAAAGGAGACCCGGACAGCCTTTTTCAGTTAAAACGCTATCTCAGGACTCCCGAAAAATCCGCTCCTAATTTTTTTCAAAAAATCCAAAAGGATATGGAGGACTGCAAGTAAACTTCTACACTACAACTCCAGTTCATACATAATCATTGCCAGAGCAGCCAGGCTGACACAGTCTGCTCCCAATGTCTTGAGCTGTTCTGCTTCTGTATCAGAAAATCCGCCTTCCGGACCAATAATTACAGCAATGCTCTTCGGTCTTGCCTCCAGGCTCCGAAGCGCATCTTTCACAGTTCTTCCTGTTTCATTTTCATAAGGAAACAAAACCAGATCAAAAGACTGCAGAAGCCGAACCATCTGACGAAACTTAACAGCATCCTCCACATGCGGAATGATCCCTCTTCTGCACTGTTTCACTGCTTCTGCCGCAATCTTCTGCCACCTCTGAATCTTCTTGTCAAAATTGCCTTTATCTACGACTACTGTCCGTTCCATGAAGACGGGAACAAATTCATAAATACCAAGTTCCGTACACTTCTGAACGATGCTTTCCATCTTAGACTGCTTTGGGATTCCTTGAAATAGGGTAACCTGTACTTCCGGCTCTCTTGCAAAGGTTTGCTTGTCCAAAATCTTAGCTTGGATGATTCCATCTTCCATAGATTGAATCTGTCCCACATATTCCCACTGAGAAGAATCCGATATTTCAATCTCATCTCCTTCCCTCAGACGAAGCACCTTTGTGATATGTTTTACATCTTCCTTAGAACGGATGCAGATGCGGTCTTCTCCCACATCTGCTGCATCAACAAAAAATCTGTTCATAACCTTCTACTTACGTGCTGCAATTGCACACCATTCCCCTTTTTCCTGTACTTCTAAAACAGTAAATCCTGCTTTGCAGATGGCTTCTTGCACCTCCTGCTTCTTTTCTGTCAGTATACCGGAGGAAATATAGATACCTCCATCTTTTAAATGTTCTGCTGCAGAAGGAGACAGCTGAATGACCAACGGTGCAATCAGGTTGGCTGCAATCAGATCCACTGTCTCACAGACATCTTCTGCCAGATTTCCCTCCCGGACAGAAACAATTTCGGAAACACCGTTTGCCGCCACATTTTCTTTTGCTGTCCTTACTGCATCAGGATCAATCTCCACACCTAACACAGGACCGCTTCCTAAAAGCGCTGCTCCAATTGCCAGAATCCCGGAACCGCATCCCACATCCAGCACAGTCTGCCCTTTTTTCAGATATTTTTCAATGAGACCCAGACATAAGGAGGTTGTTTCATGCGTTCCTGTCCCAAAGGCCATTCCCGGGTCGATCTCAATTATTTTTTCATCTCCCGCAGCCTTGTATTCTTCCCATGTGGGTTTTACTACCAGCTGTTCTGTAATCTTTGCCGGTTTAAAATACGCCTTCCATTTGTCCTTCCAGTCGGCATCATCGACAAGGATGTCCTCAGCATAAAGTCTTCCCAGGTTTGCATCCCATCCGAATTCACCTTCCATCTCTTTGCTCTTTAGCATCATAACAGCAATTTTCAGATCCTGAACCTGCCTGCGTCCTTCTTCCGTATCTTCAAAATATACTGATACGACAGGTTCTCTTTCTTTGTCTTCCAACAAAGACGCATCCATATAATCCCACTCATACTCCTTTTTTTTGTCCAGCAACATCTGTGCATCCGCAGGATCATCCACGACTGCACCTGTAATTCCTTTTTTCAGCAGCATAGCCGTAAGAGGTTCTATCCCCTGATGGCTGGTATAAATCTTTACTTGAATAAATTTCATAACGACCTCTCTGTCAAATTATTTGATACGTCTGCTATTATATAAAAAAATGGATCTTTAGGCAAGGTGCCCGGTCGGTCCATTTTCTTCTTCAGATACTTTAAATTGTGCCGTCTCCTCTATAAAGCAGATTGTAATGATACACGTCCTTGTATTTCCGGAACATAAACAGTGCAAGACCTGTTGTGGTGATTTCCGCAAACGCCAAAGTCATCCACACTCCATGCAGACCAAAGAGCCAGGAAAGAAGAAATGCTCCGATAAGAACCATAATCAGCGCACGGGACAGGGAAATCAGTGCTGAAATCTGTCCGTTCCCATAAGCTGTAAAAAATCCTGATGCAAATACATTTACTCCTGTGAAAAGGAATGCTGCCGAAAGATAGCGAATCCCGGTTTCTGCCATTTCATAGACAGGTGTTCCCTGCGGCTCAAAGGCCGAAGCAATCGCCGGTGCAAAGATAAAGCACAGCACTGCAAGAACCACTGAAGAGATCAGCATGAAACGGCGGGAATATTTTAAAAACACGTTTACCTTCAAGTATTCTTTTGCTCCGTAAAAATAGCTGATTAACGGCGCTACACCTGTTATATATCCCAGATGTACAGAGATCAGCAAGTAGTGAGAATTGAGCACAATACTCAAAGCCGCCACGCCGTCTTCTCCTGCCAGCCTTATGACAATCATATTAAAGAAAAATGTAGTAATACCCACAGATGCTTCGGATACCATTTCTGATGATCCGTTGAGCATAGTATGGGCAATATACCAGCCATCCCATTTCGGTCTTGTAATCTTCAGTTTTGTGTCTCTGAAGACAAAATATGCTGCACCAAGAACCATAACCGTTACCATACCTGCGAGAATGGCCCATGCAGCTCCGCGGATTCCCATATCACATAATACAATGAAAACATAATCCAGACCCAGATGTACAACGCCTCCCGACAAATACAAAAACAGGGTGAATCCGGGTTTGCCGTCCACACGAATAAAATATTCAAACAGTACACCCAAAAACGCCGCAGGTACTGCCAGAAGTAAAATCCGGGCGTATTCTTTGCAATAATCCCACAAGCGCTCTGTTGCACCCAGAAAGCCTATAATTTCATCAATAAACAAGAATCCTACAATAATCATCGCCACTCCAATGGCTACAGACACCAGACAGATTAAAGTAAATTTTTCGTTGGCCTCCTGCTGTTTTCCCTCTCCCATGCGTATAGCAACAATCGCACTTGACCCTGCTGCCAGCATAACAGAGATTCCCCATACAAGACCCTGGATCGGGTAAACAATAGACAGAGATGCAAGTGCATCCGAACCCACAAAGTTAGAAATAAAAATACTGTCAATAATGTAATAAAGACCGATAACTACCAGCATAATCACTGATGGCGTGACAAACTTGACAAACGTACCCGGCCTTACCTCTTTATCAAATAAATGCTCCATAAAATCCTCTTTTCTCTTTTACTTCCTTTCCCATTAAATTCAGTTTTCTCTTTTGCAGAATTATGATAAAGTATATAGTAACCGTATAGTCAATAGCCTCTTTAAAAAAACACCACAGGAGGATAGGGAAAATGGAAAAAAAACTGAAAGATTATTTTACAACCGGCGAGTTTGCCCGTCTCTGTCAAGTAAAAAAGCAAACGCTGTTTCATTATGATGATATCGGTATTCTTACGCCTGAAATCGTTGCGGATAATGGATACCGGTATTATTCTCACAATCAGCTGGAAATTTTTTATACCATTTCCATGCTCAAGGAGCTGGATATGCCGCTTGCAGATATCAAAAGGTATTTAGATCACCGAAGCCCCAGAGCTTTTTTGTCTTTATTGGAAAAACAGCTGGGAGAGGTGGATGAAAAAATTAAGGAGCTGCAATGGCTGCGCCGTTTTATTCATACAAAGATGGATCTGACTAGGGAGGGCATATCGATACAGAAGGGAAAAATCCTCCTTGAAGAGCAGCCTGAAGAGTATTTTGTTGTGACAGAATATACAGGGGAGGATGAAGATAAGGCCATTGCTGAAGCTGTAACAGAACACCTTAACTTCTGCCACAGTCTTGATATCTACAGCGCGCATGCCATTGGAGGCATGATTCCTGTAAAATGCTTCCTGTCAGGGGACAGATACGCTTATTCTCATTTTTACACTCGAGTAGAAAAAAGCGAATTTGATTCTGTTACTGTGCGTCCAGCCGGTATGTTTGCCGTTTGCTGTGATAACAGCGGATATGAAAATGTGGAGGAGATCTGCAGAAATCTGCTGTCATTTGCCCGGAAGCACGGGTTCCGGCCGGGTCCTCATATTTACGAGGATGTGCTTCTGGATGAGATGTCTGCTAAGGGATATGATAATTACACCCTTAAGCTCTCTCTTCCGCTCTCTGCTGAAAAGTAAAGTTTTCTTTATTAAAATAAAATAAGGCAAAAGCCTCTGAGACTTCTTGCCTTATTTTGTTTTAATATGCTTAACTAAAGAACTCTTTCATTGCATCAAGGAATCCGCTCTTTTTGTGATAGCAATCGTGGTTGACCTCTTTTGCCATATTGTGGATTGCTTTTTTCTGTTTTCCATTAAGTTTCGTTGGAACTTCTAAAATAACTCTCACATACAAGTCGCCTTTTCTGCTGGATCTGATGGATTTAATTCCTTTGTTTTTCAGTCTGAATACAGTGTTTGGCTGTGTACCTGCCGGCACTTTATAGGATACTTTTCCCTCCAGAGTCGGAACTGTAATCTCATCTCCCAGCGCTGCCTGGTCAAAAGTAATCGGAATTTCCAGCCATAAATCCTGCCCTCTTCTTTCAAAGAGCTGGTGCGGTTTTACGCTGAGCACTACATACAGGTCGCCGCTAGGGCCTCCATTGGTGCCCGGTTCTCCCTGTCCTTTGACGGATATTACAGAATCATTGTCAACACCGGCCGGAATATCCACAACAATGGTGACTGTCTTTCTGACTTTTCCCGTGCCGCCGCAGTCCTGGCAAGGATTTTCGTTGACCTGACCGGTACCGCCGCAGTCCGGACACGGTGAAGAACTCTGGAATGTCCCAAAAGGAGTTTTCTGAGAAGTCCGGATCTCGCCGGTGCCTCCGCATTTCGGACACGTCTTTTTGGAAGTGCCCGGCTTTGCACCGCTTCCTTTACAGGTTTCACATTCCACATATTTGTTGATCTGAATTTCTTTCTTTGTACCAAAAGCAGCTTCTTCAAAGGTTATGGTCATGGCTTTCTGAAGGTCATTGCCCTTCATAGGACCATTCCTTCTTCTCTGGCGCGAGCCGCCTCCAAACATACCTCCAAACATATCAAAGATATCTTCAAAGCCGCCTGCACCAAAACCGCCAAAGCCGCCGTCGCCTCCG
>CAUWJW010000169.1:0-5905 GCA_963558985.1 uncultured Clostridia bacterium
AAACGCGCCTGCATGTCCCCTTCTATTACACAAATAATATAATCTCCAATAAGCGACTCTGCTTCTATTGCTCTCAGCTGTTTTTCAGCCTCTTGCGGCGAAATCTCTTTGTGTATGATGCTTTTAAAAATTTCTGTCCTTGTTTTTAACAGAGCTTCTGCTCTGTATTCAGGGTCTCCGGCAGAAAACCCACTGAACAAGGAAAATACAATTACAGCTGCTGCCGGAACTGCCAGCAGATTACAATGTCTTTTTTTCATATCCCAACCTCTTTTCCTTACAATATCACTACTATATAATAAAAGAGGCGGGAAATTTGTCTTTTCCCGCCGTTTGATCAACTGTTTTTTTTGTGTTTTTTGTTGTACTCTTTTAATTCTTCTTCCGACATATCTTCTACGAATTTAATCCGATCCAGATGTCCTCTGAAATTTTCTCTGAATTTTGCCAGATATTCTTTGCGAAGTGCTTCTCTCTCTTTATGTTCTTCTTCTGTCAGCCCTTCTTCTTTGTGTTTTTTGGACAGTTCATTGATTCTGTCAATCTTTTCTTTTCCAATCATGCTTTTCCTTCCTTATTTTAGTATCATATGAGATATCCACTTACCCAGCCAGACGCCCAGAATGCACAAAATCACACTTCCAAAGCTATATCCGGCTGCAAGCAGGCAGTGTTTCTTCTCTAACAGTTCCAGCACTTCTGAAGAAAATGTGGAAAAGGTGGTAAACCCTCCGCAAACTCCTGTTTTTAAAAACAAAATCAGATTTTCCGGCGCATTTGTCTGTTCACTGACACCAATTACCATACCGATTAAAACTGCCCCCGCAGCATTGACACAAAAGGTTGCTGCAGGAAATGTTTCATGATATAAGGCAATCCCTGCAAGATACCGCAGTACAGCACCAATACCGCCTCCTATTCCTACGCACAGGCATGCAATCATATATTTCTCTCCGGTTTCTTTTCTTCAAAAGCTTTATTCTTTAAAATTCAGTATATAAAATCCACCTTTTTTTGTCAACCTGGTGGTAGATTTTCAGCGGAAATGTGTTAAAATAATATGTATTGTAAGTTTTGACTGGAGGAAAACAGATGAGTAAAAAGCTGGTTATCACCGGCATGGGAGCTGTTACTCCCATTGGTATCGGTGTTGAAACCTATTGGAAAAATCTTATCAGCGGCGTTTGCGGCATTGATCGTATCACTCGTTTTGATCCATCGGATCTGGCCGTGCAGATCGCTGCGGAAGTAAAAAATTTTGATCCGAAAAATTATATTTCTACTAAATTGATTCGTGAAATGGATCTTTTTCAACAATATGCGTTTGCTGCAGCAGATGAAGCGCTGGGGCAAAGCGGTCTTTCTCCGGAGCAGGAAGGTTATCGTCTGGGGCTTGTAATGGGCACTGCCATGAGCGGTGTTTCTGCCACAGCTGCAGCACAGGCCGAACTGTCTTCCGGTAAAACAAAAAAAGTAAGCCCCCGTTTTGTTCCGAAGATTCTCGGAAACCTGGCTGCTGCACAATTTTCTATTGCAAAAGGAATTCATGGTCCAAGCTATACCTTAACAACTGCCTGCTCTTCCGGCGGGGATGCGCTTGCCACTGCAGCGGCGGTGATTGCTTCCGGACAGGCTGATGCTATGATTGTAATGGGAAGTGACAGCAGTCTCTGTCCTCTTGTTCTTGGAAGTCTTGCACAGGCAAAGGCTCTTTCCAGAAACAATGATTCTCCTGAATCTGCCTGCAGACCTTTTGATGCAAATCGAGACGGTTTTGTTATGGGGGAAGGCGGCGGCGCTCTGGTTGTGGAAACAGAGGCACATGCTCTTGCAAGAAATGCCGAAATACTGGCAGAACTATCCGGTTATGCCAATACTTCCGACGGCTACCATGTCACTTCACCGGATCCTTCTGGTAAAGGCGCTGTTTCATGCATGAATACAGCTCTTGCTATGGCGCAGCTCAGAGCTGATGAGATTGGGTATGTCAATGCGCACGGCACATCTACCCCTGTTGGAGACCCTATCGAAACAAAGGCAATTAAAGAAGTCTTTGGGTCGTATATACCGCCTGTAAGTTCTACAAAAGGAGCTACCGGTCATCTGATGGGAGCCGGGGGAATCACTGAAACGATTGCCTGCATTCAGGCAATACGTACCGGGATGCTGCCTCCTACGTTAGGATATACTGTTCCTGATCCGCAGTGTGATCTGGATTATATTCCAAACGAAGCACGACCTGTCCAAATTCGTGCGGCCATGTCCAACGCCTTAGGTTTTGGCGGACAAAATTCAAGTGTTATTGTACAAAAATATGAAAGATCTGAGATTTAGAAAGAAGGAGTTTAATCATGTCCTTTACTTATGATGTCACCATGTTTCAGGAAACATTCGAAACCTCATTTACCTATTTAAATGGATTTATGCGAAATGTTCAGAGGTTTGGCTCAAGGCCTGCCCTCTTCGATCCGGAAAAAGGAAACAGATGGACCTATGAGGAACTGAATTGTGATGTAAATAAATTTGCCAATGCTTTAGATGAAGACGGAATCCGAAAAAATGACGTCATTATGTATCAGCTGCCTAATTCTGCGGAGTTTGTTTTTTGTTATCTTGCTCCGCAGAAATTAGGTGCTGTTAATTCACCTATCAACTATCGTCTGGCACCGGGAGAAACTGCCCTTTCTATTGATGACAGCAAACCGAAAGTATTTGTTTATGATATGTCGATTAGTGATATGGTGCAGGAAGCCCTCGCTATGTCTGCTCATAAACCTGAAATTCTTATTATGGTCGGCTGTACAGATGAACATGAGCTTCCGCGGGGTCACGTTACATTCGAATCTTATGTACAGGATCAGCCGGAAACAAATCCGACTCCTTATGAACCTGCTCACATTTATGATGAAACGACCCGTCTTTATACTTCCGGCACTACCAACAAACCTAAAGGTGTGCCTCTGAATAATATCAATGAAGTTTTATCGGCACATGATGTAATCATGCATTTTCCATTAAATCCTACAGACCGCACAATGAATATGACACCCTGGTTCCATAGAGGCGGACTTCATTCCGGCGGTCCGTGTCCGACTTTATATGCCGGCGGCGAGGTCGTTATCCTTCGTGAGTTTACACCTAAACGCTGTCTTAAGTACACACAGGAGTACGGAATTACATTTCTTATCGGTGTTCCTGCTGTACTGACGCTTCTGGTTCAGGTTCAAGAGAGAAATCCGGTGGATCTCTCCTGTCTCAAGGGAATCATTACCATGGGAAGTCCTCTTGAAAAAGCAGCATGCGAACGCTTTCACAGAGTACTTACCCCGAATATTTTCAATGGTTACGGCACTACAGAAACTTTCTGGAATACATTTCTTCGTCCTTATGATCTTCCGAAGATGGCAGGAACTGCCGGACGCTCCTGCACTGATGATGAAGTGCGTGTTGTCAAAGTATTTGAGGATCGTAAAGGTGAACCGGATGAAATGGCTGAGACCGACAATCTGGAGGTGGGAGAAGTGATCCTGCAGTCCCCTGCAAAGTCCTCTTACAGCTACTATAATAATCCGGAAGAAACAAAACGAAAGTTCTACAAAGGATTTATGTATACCGGTGACCTGGCAACCTGGGATGAAAACCATTTTGTAACAATTGTAGGCCGAAAAGATGATATGATTGTTTCTGCAGGAGAAAATATTTACCCGTCGCAGGTGGAAGAGATTTTAAACCAGCATCCGAAAGTTGCAAGTTCTGCGGTTGTTGGTGTCAAGGATCGTCTCCGGGAACAGTCTGTTGCTGCTTATATCGTCCCTTCTGAGGATCTCGATGAACCTCTTACTGCATCAGAGCTGGGTCTTTACTGTATGGAGCATCCCATGCTGTCAGCCTATAAAGCTCCTCGCTTTTACCGGTTTGTAGACGAACTGCCTCATACAGCAACCGGCAAACTCATGCATTACAAAGTTGCAGAAATGGCTGCGGAAGATCTTGCCGCAAAGAAACTGCTGAGACCTTAAGTTAAAACACTGCCTGCCGAATCTGAATCGGCAGGCAGTGTTTTTATAGGTTCTGTTTTAAAGAAACTTTTCTACAAATTTTTCCCCAGCTCGTATGCGTTTGTCAGAAGCGCTCCGTCCTCACTGAGATCGCTGTCTCCTCCGGCAATAATGCGGCCGGCAAGCACCATATCTTTCGATAGGAAGGTACTCAGGTACCAATCATAATTCGGTAAGTACTTTTCATAATCCGCAGGTGCTCCCTGAGCAAATATGCCCACCAGTTTGATGCCCGGCTGCAATCTGGATTTTCTATCCTTATCAGAAAGACAGTAGTGACGATTCATAAAGGTAATCATTGGACCTGCGACCTGTGAATAGTAATTTGGAGAAGTCACAATTAATGCGCTGCTTTCTCTCAAATCCTTAAAATACTCTTCCATATCATCTTCAATGACGCAGTCTGTATCGTATTTCCGGCAGCAGCCGCACCCATAGCATCCGTTGATTTCCATATCGTGTACTCTATAAATTTTTACTTTATGTCCTGCATTTCTTGCTCCTTCAATTAAACGCATAGCGATTCTGGTTGATATACTTTCATCTCTGGGGCTTCCCAGTACTGCCGTAATTTTCATCTTCATATCCTCCTGTGACTTATAAATGTTTCTTAGCTGACTTTGCGCTCCAGCCGCAGCTTATCTGCAATAATGGCAATAAATTCAGAATTGGTCGGTTTACCTTTATCATTTTGTACTGTATAGCCGAAAAGACTGTTGATGGTTTCAATCTTCCCTCTATTCCAGGCGACTTCTATGGCATGGCGGATTGCACGCTCTACACGGCTGGGTGTAGTATTGTTGACTTGTGCAATGGCCGGGTACAGCTCTTTGGTTACAGCGCCCAAAAGATCCATATCCTCTACTACCATTGTTATAGCATCTCTTAAGTACTGGTACCCTTTAATATGAGCCGGCACACCGATTTCGTGGATAATATTTGTAATGTTGATTTCCAGATCTTCCTGAGGCTCTTTTTCCTGATTGTGCACCACCCCTCTAGACAAGTTGACTTTACCTGCTTCCATGGACTCATACCCGGACAGCTGATTAATCCTCTTCAGAAGAATATCCAGATTGAATGGTTTTACCATATAGTATTCTGCCCCTAAATTAATTGCCTTTTGTGTGATGGTCTCCTGCCCGACGGCAGAAAGCACAATGATTCGGGGATACTTTTCCAGTTCCAGAGTGTGTATAGATTCCAGAACACCCAGACCATCCATATGGGGCATCACCATATCTAAAACCAGAACCTCCGGCATATGCTCCTTTATGGCCTGCATAGTTTTTAATCCATCATTTGCGATAAAAGCTATCTCAATATTCTCCTTGTCTTCAAAGTAATCAGACAATATATCACAAAAGTCTTTATTATCATCCGCAATACCTATCTTAATGCTTTTCATTGAAACCTCCTTTGTCAAGAAACGCATTATCCACGTTTTTTCCTTAATTTCTCTATAATGGCGTGTTCTTCCATATATCATTTTAGTATATTCTGTAAAAATAGCAATGAAAAAGCTCAGTCTTTTTCTTCCTAAATTCGACAAAATTCGACCTTTATTTCCTTGCTTCCTGCAGCATCCATTCTATAAAGATTCCATATCCCTTTTTAGGATTATTTACAAAGACATGGGTAACAGCTCCCACAATACGATCATTTTGAATAATCGGGCTTCCGCTCATTCCCTGAACAATTCCCCCGCTCTTTTCCAAAAGTTTTTCATCTGTCACTCGAATTACCATACCCTTATCAGATGGCTTCTTCTGATGATCTACTTTTTCGATTTCAATTTCAAAACGTTCCAGTTTATTGCCGTTTAAAGTAGTCAGGATGTATGCTTT
>CAUWJW010000170.1:0-5888 GCA_963558985.1 uncultured Clostridia bacterium
TATTTCTTTCCGTGCATTTACTTCTTCATACGTGCACTTGGATTTTCAACTAACCAAGTACATTTGAATACCACAGTCGTCTCCCAGCACATAAACCGTCAAACACGACTGGACGGCAACTAACACCCAGCACAACAGATAAATTGGTACAAATCGGTCCAATTTCACTGCCAAAGAACATGCAAAGTAGATGATAGCCGATGTGGTATAAAAAGCCGGAAGATATGAAAGCTGCAGGAAAAGTGAAATAATCAGATTCACGCCAGAAGCAATTGCAAATCCAGTACACATCCATCATATTTGATGTTCAACATTCTTTTGTATTCCATTCATAAGGCAGTCCCCCTTTATAGTTTCATTCTACCACAATGTCGAAAGCAAGAACATGCACTTTTTCTGTACAGCAAAATAATATGCTCCGGCCCAATGGTTCTCTGCAGGCCGGAGCTGTTTTTATTTATTCCTGCGTCCGCCTCTTTCCCGCCCAGGGAAAGGCGGCGCCGCACTCCGGACAATCGTCCGGCAGTTCATATTTTAAATTTTTGGGCGTCAGGTACACCATTCCGTAATAGTGCCACTTCTTTATAATACTGCCGCATTCCGGGCAGGAATCTATAATCGGCAGCCTGCACTTCGGACACCGCTCCTGCTCGCCTGCCCTTCTGTAGGTGATATTTACATGTCCGTTTTCGCAGGCTCTCACATAAAAAGTACTCATTACTTATCCTCCATCATGGCTTCCACCTGGCTCATCCTTCCGTTGACCAGTTCCTCAGAAAGGCAGATCTGCCCGCACTGCGGACAGCGGCTCACCTTATGGCGAAAGCTTTTTCCCAGATAAGAAAACTGGGCTTCCAGCTCTTCCATTTCCACTTTACACCGATCACATATGAGTATCTGTTTTTCTTCCATTCCAGACAGCCTCCAATTCTATTTTCATTCTGTGAGTATACAGATTGTAAATTTCATAACCTTCCTCCAGCGGGCTGTACTCGACCCAGCAGGTAATATGTCCGATCTCTTTATATGCTTTATAGTGTCCAGTTTGAGGCTCCAATGTTCTTCTTCCTGTTTCTTCTGCATTGGAAATTACAGCACAGATGTCCTCTTCCAGGAGTTTCTGCTTCTTTGCTTTTTCCCGGACTGCTTCCCCCATTACCAGATTGTATTGACTATCGTATGCATTCATTTTCGCTTCTTCTTTCCATATTTCTTTTAACAGCCGGTTTTTCAGCATAACCCGGTTTATTCTTCTCTCCGTCAGATCCGGCTGCGGTCTCCTGGCCTGCGGATCAATCTGAAAGAGTATATCCAGTATGTGTATGGCTTTTTTGCCCCGGTCACAGAAAATATCTCTGCAGTTGGAGCAATAAACCAGGTATGGATCTTCACTCAGTTCGCTTCTCTTTTGTGCTACGAATTCGGCAAAATCAGGTGCTGCAATGCTTCCCATCCCGCCGAAGCCGCAGCAGCCGTGCCTTTCTCCCTTCGGCAGTTCTTCATGCGCTGTCCCCAGTGTGTCAAGAAGGTTTCTCACCGAAGCTCGGACTTCCTCTTCACCCCGGGCAGAGCAGGGGTCAAAGACAGCAAAAATTTCATCTTCGGTTTGGACTGGCTCTGTTTCAAACCCCCATTGCTGCAGGATTTCATATAGAGAAACTATCTCAATTTCCGGAAGGTATTCTCTGATGTGCTTCATGCAGGAGATACATGCTGTAATCAGAACTGGTCTTCCCAGATCCTCCCAGTCCTTTCGCAAACCTTCCACTTCTTTCTTATGAAGTTTTTTATTTCCATCCCAGTCCATCGGTACACTGCAGCACCGCAGCAGAATTGAAGTATCCGGATCTTTTTCCAGCAGCCATTTATATGGCTTTATTACATAGTCCGGATCCAGTGCGCCCAGATTGCATCCCGGAAAAAAGGCATACCTTCCGCCATTTCCTGCTTTTCGCTTAAGTGCTGCCAGCTCACCGTTTGCAAAGGCCATATCCCGTATAAAGTACTGGCGATACGCTGCCGGAACTTTATCAGCTTCATACATTTTGTGTCTTGCATATTTTACCATTCCGCAAAGATCTATGTGCTCTGGACAGGCTTCGGTCATCAGGCCACACATGGTGCAGGCTGCCACATATTTGCGTGCCGGTGACTTGTGTACCAGCGAGCCTGCCGGTTTGCAGGAGAGAAAAATCTCATCGCGCATTTTCAGCGGCATCTTTTCGTAAAAATCCACCAGATCGCACTGGGATGCACATGCATCGCACTGACAGCGTATACACCTTTCTGCTTCTCGGATACACGCTTCTTCTGTCAGAACGTCACCTTCAGAAACAGCTGCTGGTACAGGTGTCAGCTTTTCCCTGTCAGGCACACATCTTGTCGGTGTTCCCGCTTTCGGATAGGCCAGCTTTCCGGCTTTTAAAAATCCTTCTGCCGCAGCTGCTACATTGATTCCATCTGCAAGCGCATGCATCAGATCTCTTCCGCACACTTCCCCCCCAATAAAGACGCCTGTATTCCCAAGCCGCATACAGCCTCCGCCGTTTTCATCCGGCATCGGAACCCCAAAAGTTTTTCCTCCCGTTCCCGTTGCCACATAGATTACATCAAACTTATCTGTTTCTGACTCTTCATCAGATTCCTGCCTGCACAGCGCTTCCAGATCACAGATTTCCACCCCGGTTTTCAGTTCATACTTTTCATTTTGGAACTGCAGATCAAACTCTGCCATGTATGCGGATTCTTCCATTAATTCCGCTAATATTCCTCCGATCTTATCTTCTTTTTCAAATACTGTTACTTGATACTTCTTAGATGCCATGCGAAAAGCAAATCCCATACCGGAAAGTCCTGCGCCGATTACCGCTGCGCGCTTTTTCTTTGCCGGAAGGTTATATTTATTCGGAGTCTTTCGGGCCGCATTTGCATTCACAGACTGCTCCATAAGACGAATCCGGACAGGCTCATCCATTAATTCCCGTATACACACTTTTTCACAGTAAGCCGGGCACAGCTCAGTTACAATCCCCGGGAATACCACACCGTCTCGAATGATCTTGTATGCTGCGTTAAAACGCCCCTTTGCAATCCTTTCTTGTATGGTAAGCACGTCCAGTTTAAAAGGGCATGCATCGGCACAGGCCGGAATATCCCGTTCTCTGCAGGTTTCAAACTGCTTATAATAATTCTGCATCTTGCCTCCTTAACAAAGCGGAGCGTGCAAGTTACAGCACGCTCCGCAATTTAAACTCTGCTTTTTCGCATATGTCCTCACACACGCTGCATTGTTATTTCCACTGAACGCCTTCTTTACCCAGGGATCCGAATTCAACATTATCCGGTTTGGAAGGTGTGAGAGGGTTGTTCTTAATATTTTCGATATCTTCGTACAGATCTCCGCCCAGGTAGTAAGTTTCCGGTACGTTCGGGTTCGGTTCTCCCTTAGCCAGAGCATCCATACCGGCTTTAATCTTATCAGGTGTAGCAGGGATTTCGTAAATTCTTACGCCTACTGCATTGTTGATGGCGTTGATTACTGCCATGTGGTCGGAAGACTGGAATGCTTCGGAAGCGCCGGAAGAACCGAAAGGTCCTCTAGGGTCATGTCCGCCGACATCAACGGATACCAGTTTGTCCGGAACGTCCTTAATATAAGGAACGCCTGCACGCAGCATGTTGTCATGTTTCTTCACGTCACTGTAATCTTCGCTTAATGCAAATCCGATTGCATGAGAGATACCGCCGTTGATCTGGCCTTCAACAGCCTGAATATTACCAGGTTTACCGATCCAGTATACGCAGGTCATACCTGTACAGGTTGCTTTTCCGGTTGCCACTTCTACATCTACTTCTGCCAGGAAGAGGGCATAAGTATAAGTATAAGTAGGGTTTCCGCTTCCATCGTTAGGGTCCAGATCATAGAAGTAATCATATTCATCAACAGTAGCCCAGTCTCCATTATATCTTGTCGGGATTCCTTCTGCTACCATTTCGTCGTAAGTTCTGTAAGTTCCATCCGGCTTTCTCATAGCGTCTGCAATGTTCTTAGCAGCTACAATACTTGCTTTTCCGTTTGCGTAATGGGATCTGGAACCTGCAGATTCACCGGTGTTCGGGCAGTATTTGCTGTCTGTCTGGATCAGCTTGATGTCATCTGGTGTAACTTCCGGGAAGTAAGGCTTCAGCGCTTCCAGCGTACAGATGAGGGAACCCTGGTCTCCGCCCTGTCCCTGATCCTGCCAGGTATCATACTTTCTGAACTTCGGTTTGTCACCGGGCATCAGTTCGATTGCAACGTGTGCTTCGTCAACTGCACCCAGACCTACGTTATATCCGCCCCACGCAATACCTACGCCCTTCTTGATTTCGTCTGTTGATTCAGCTTTGGCTTTTGCAACAGCTTCCTCATAATGAGGCTTCATCTTATCCATCATTTCTTCCATTGGATAGTGGAGGAACGGATACTGGTTCAGGTTGTCCTGTCCCGGTCTTGCAATATTTTTGTATCTGATTTCAAACGGGTCGATACCTGCTTTTTCTGCCAGCATATCAACTAGTGCTTCAGATGCTGTGAATGCCTGAGGAGCGCCATAGCCTCTGTATGCAGTACCGAAGGAGTGGTTTGTAACCGCTACTCTGGAAAGTCCTACTGCATTTGGCATGTAGTAAGGGTAGAACATGAATCTGGAAATCTTAGTCAGTTTGTCATCACCCAGTTCGAAGAATGGACCGTGATCCAGTCCTGCTTCATATTCACCTGCAACAAACTTGCCATCCTTATCGCAGGCTAGTTTAGCGTTGAAATAAGCAGGGGAACGCTTACCGGAAACTGCCATGAACTGTGCATAAGTCATAGACAGGGAGCAAGGCATTCCTGTAATCTTAGCAGCCATACCGATCATCGTGTATGTATGTGCACTCATTGCCCAGCCGAAAGAACCGCCTGTAGGGTTTTCGATAACTCTCAGTTTTTCAACCGGAATACCGATACCTTCTGCGATTTCATCTCTGTCAAAGTACAGAGTCATTGTCTTACAGTGGATACACAGGTTGTCATCTTCATCGTAGTAAGCCTGCATAACATCACCTTCAATAGACATATGCGGTTCTCTAGAAGAGTAGAAGGAACCTTCAACAGAGTATGCAGCATCCTCAATCAGTTCCGGAACGTGCTCATGGTCACCTTTGAGCACCGGCAGTTCGGAATAAATATTTGCACCGTAAGTTTCAGGCAGCCAGTCATGGATCTTTTCCGCATCCGGAGTAACAGCTTCCAGATAGTTCATGTATTCAGGAAGCGGTTCCAGCTCAACTTTTACTGCATCTGCTGCAGCTTTGGCATGCGCTCTTGTATCTGCACATACCAGCGCAACGACATCTCCATAGTAAAGAATCTTGTCTTCTGCCAGGATATGGTGCGCCTGCTGCAGTTCAACCGTTCTTTCAGAGAATGCGTAGGTCATCAGTCTGTTGGCTTCTTTTACGTCCTTTGCCGTGATGATTTTTACTACGCCCGGCATCTTCTCTGCCTCGCTGCAGTCGATGCTTATAATCTTAGCGTGACTGTATTTTCTAGGCTGAACCAGTTCAACTTTCAGAGTTTCTTCAGGCATGTGCAGCTCTACATCATCACCATAGTCGCATACACCGCACGCTTTTGCCATCGCATTTGGACGAATCAGCGGTTTGCCGTAGAAGTTTCCGATGTCTTTTGACCAGTCGTAAGTAATGTCTTCCAGCGTCTTTTCACCGCGCATAATTGCAGCAGCTTCCATAACAGCATCAACAATCTGCTTGTAGCCTGTACATCTGCAGACATTTCTGTGCTTCTGAAACCAGTCTCTTACTTCTTCTCTTGTAGGGTTCACATTTTCTTTCAGCAGCTG
>CAUWJW010000171.1:0-5867 GCA_963558985.1 uncultured Clostridia bacterium
GGTCGCCGACTGTAACCTCACGAGAAGGAATCTTTTGAATCTGTCCGCCTCGGAGAACTTTTGCTTCAGGGGCTGACATGGCTTTTAGGCTGGACAGTGACTGCTCTGCCTTTAAAGTCTGTACTGTGCCTAAAACTGCATTAATCGTAATAACCACTAGTATTACAATGGCACTTTCAAAATCACTGAGAAATCCTGAAATGATTGCTGCAGCGATTAAAATAATAACTAAAAAATCTTTGAACTGTTCAAAGAAAATCTGAATGGTGGATTTCTTCTTTCCTTCGGCCAACTCATTGGGACCGAATTTTTCCTGCCGTTCTCGAATCTGATTTTCTGTCAGAGGATCCTGACCGCCATTGACAGATTCACGAACCCGGCGGTCAGACATCTGGTAATAATGTTGCATGATGTTTCCTTTCTTTTAATTTTATTCTGCGGAGAATCAGGAGTTTATATACAAAGAAAAAAGACTCTTACTGCATATAAACAATGCAATAAAAGTCTTGCTGTTTCATTACGATCCGGACAGAAAACTGTCGAGATTGACGATATCGTAAACGCTTTCGTGCGCCTGCTACTCCCTTTTATTAGTAAATATAATAGCCATTCGCTGGCTGTTTGTCAACCGAAAAATTTGATTTTGTATAAATGTTATATTTTCCAAAAAAGTAAAATACCCTGGGGGGACCAAGGTGTTTTACAAGTGTGTATTCAATAAAAGAAGGAAAGTTCACATAAAAACGATATTTCTATGTCCCTATCTACAGTTATTATTATAGCCATCAAATGTGACGAAATTATGAAGAACCATAAAAAATATAAAATTTTTTGTTAACATGATTATTTTTTCATTAATTTCCAAACTATTTTATCATTATTTTTCAGAACACATTCAGAAGCCGATACAGATGTCTCCTTTCCGTTTATGGTATAGATCCATTTTAATCTGTTTTTAGCCTTTACACCATTAATCGCTGTTACAGCCGGTGTATCATACGAATCCACAACAATTGGAATTCCTTCCTGATTGGTATAGGATTCAAGTACCTGCATAACTGTGGCTTTCTCCTGTACCTGCATAGAAATATCACGGGTATCTTTTTTCTCAGAGCTTTGAGGATATAAGATACTCATTGAGATTCGTATGGTTTTTACATTGCTGCCGTCATCGGAGGGTTTTCCTGTACAGGCAGTCATGGTAAAGATAAAAAGAAGGGCAAATAAGATGATCGTTACTTGCTTGTATTTTTTCATTCTAATCTCCGTTCTGCTTCGTTTATATAGACCTTTGGCAAGCGCTGGCCAAAAGCACAAATAATTTCATAATTGATGGTACCAGTGGCTTTTCCGATGTCATCTGCTGATATTTCGATTCCCCCGTCACGTCCCATAATGGTTACAGGATCGCCCACCTGTACATTAGGGATATCGGTGACGTCAATCATACATTGATCCATGCAGATATTTCCGGCAATCGGTGCAAATCTTCCATTTACAATGACCCTGCCTTTTGAAGAATAAGGGCGGGGCAGACCGTCAGCATATCCGAGAGCCAGTGTAGCGATGATGCTTTCTCTGGGAGCGGTGTATTTACGGCCGTAACTGATGGTGGTTCCTTTGGGAACTGTTTTAAGCTGTACAATAGTCGCTTTGACTGACATTGCCGGCCTGAGATCCAGAAGGCTTTTATCCACTTCATCGCTTGGATAGCAGCCGTACAAAATGATACCCGGACGCACAGCATCAAAATAGGTAGAAGGCAGTTCCATAACAGCAGCACTGTTTGCCAGGGTTTTCATAGGTATGCAGACTCCAGCATCAGTCAGCTTTCTGCAAAAGGTGCGAAATAGTTCTTCTTGCCTGAACGTGTAGCTTTTGTCTGCCTCATCCGCCACCGCAAGGTGAGAAAAAATACCTTTTATTTTAAATCCCGAAAGATTTTGCATTTCTGCTATTTCTTTCACTGCATTTGACTCATCCGGCAGATATCCGATTCTGCCCATTCCGGTATCTACAGCAATGAGTCCGTTTACGACTTTTGCTCTTTCATGAGCGGCTCTGGAAATGGCAGAGGCATTGGACAGGCTGCAGACAACGGGTGTAATTCCGTATTCTACAATGGTAGATGCGTACATATCCGGAGTCAGTCCCAGCACAATAATCTCTTCTCTAATATGATGCTCTCTTAACTTGACAGCCTCAGAAAGGGTTGCTACTGCAAAAGTTTTCACACCATTTTTTCTTAGAACCTCGGCTGTCCGGACGCTGCCGTGTCCGTATCCGTCGGCTTTGATTACACCAATGATCGCGACACCATCTCCGACTTTATGCTTAATATTTTTGATGTTGTAATCCAGGTGAGCCAGATTGATTTCTGCCCAGGCGGGTCTAATGGCATCCTGATACATAGTTGTCCTCCTGAATAGGTTTATTTGTTTTAAATGAGAGGAGTACGTTTGATAATATCCTCTCTTCCCGGTCCGTTGGAAACGCAGGTAATCGGAACTCCAATTTCTTTTTCGATTTCGTTTACATAATTTTGGCAGGCCAGGGGAAGTGCTTCAAATTTCCGAATTCCCCGGATATCGCATTTCCAGCCCGGCAGTTTTTTCAGTACGGGCTTTGCACGGTCCAGAGCTGCACTGTGAGGAAAGTCTGTTACAGTTTCCCCGTCAATTTCATAGTGCGTGCAAATTGGAATCTCATCCAGGTATCCTAAAGGATCAAGTACTGTCAAGGCCGCTTCCGTAGCACCCTGCACGCGGCAGCCGTATCTGGTAGCGACTGCATCAAACCAGCCGACCCTTCTAGGGCGTCCTGTAGTTGCACCGAACTCGCCTCCGTCGCCTCCTCGTCTTCGAAGCTCATCTGCCTCTTCTCCAAAAATTTCACTGACGAAAGCACCTGCGCCAACAGCACTGGAATAAGCTTTTACAACTGTCATTACTTCCTGTATTTCATAAGGCGGAATCCCGGCGCCTACAGCTCCGTACCCTGCCAGAGTGGAAGAAGAAGTAACCATTGGATAAATCCCGTGATCCGTATCTTTTAAGGCACCCAGCTGACCCTCAAGCAGAATTTTTTTCCCTTCCTTGAGCGCCTGATGCAGATAGGCAGAGACATCACATACATAAGGCCTGACCATTTCGCGATATTCCAGCAATTGCTGCAAGATTTCTTCTGGAATCAGAGCCGGCTTATGGTATAGATGTTCCAGAATTACATTCTTTTGTTCACATACGTCGTTTATCTTGTCCAGAAGCTTGCTTTCATCCATGAATAATTCATTTACCTGAAAACCAATCTTGGCATATTTGTCTGAATAGCAGGGTGCAATGCCGGATTTTGTGGAACCGAAAGACTTTCCGGCAAGGCGTTCTTCTTCATATTGATCAAAGAGCATATGATAAGGCATTAAAATCTGCGCTCGGTCAGATACCAGAACTTTTGGTGCAGGAACTCCCTGCTTTGTGATTTCCTTGAGTTCATTAAAAAGATAAGGAATATTCAAAGCAACGCCATTTCCCAAAATACAGGTGGTATGACTGTAAAACACACCGGAAGGGAGCATGTGGAGGGCAAATTTCCCATAGTTGTTTACAATCGTGTGCCCTGCATTGCTTCCTCCTTGGAAGCGGACAATAATATCCGATTCCTTTGAAAGCATATCTGTGATTTTTCCTTTTCCTTCATCGCCCCAATTGGCGCCGACAATTGCTTTTACCATTCAAATATTCTCCTTTATACATGGATTTCGGCGATAATACCAAGAATTTCTTTATTTTCGTTAAGAATCGGCTCAACAACTTGCTTTAAGAAATCCTCGGTCTGTGCAGGAGCGCAGCCTACGAAGTTTTCCGGTTTCATCAAAGCGGTAAGCTGTTCTTGATTCATTGGAAACGCAGGGTCATCAGCGATCCTTGCGAGCAGATCGTTTTCAAGGCCTTCTTCTTTGACCCGCTTTCCTGCAGCCATTGAATGTGTCCGAATCCGTTCATGCAGCTCCTGTCTGTCACCGCCGGCCTTTACGGCATCCATTAGGATGTTTTCTGTTGCCATAAATGGGAGTTCGCTCATAAGACGTGCTTCAATAACTTTTGGATATACTACAAGTCCTGATGCGATGTTCAGATAAAGCTCTAAAATCCCGTCAACTGCCAGGAAACCTTCGGAAATGCTGAGGCGTTTATTGGCAGAGTCATCCAGTGTTCTTTCAAACCACTGAGTTGCGGCAGTCAGAGCAGGATTTAAAGTGTCAGACATGACATAGTTTGCAAGAGCAGCAATCCGTTCACTGCGCATAGGGTTCCGTTTGTATGCCATGGCAGAAGATCCGATCTGATTCTTTTCAAAAGGTTCTTCCACCTCTTTCAGATGCTGAAGGAGACGAATGTCATTGGAAAATTTGTGTGCACTTTGGGCAATGCCGGAAAGCACATGAAGAACACGGCTGTCTACCTTGCGGGAATAAGTCTGTCCGGAAACCGGATAGCATCCGCTGTATCCCATTTTGTTTGCAATCAGCTGATCCAGCTGTTTTACCTTTTCTCTGTCTCCATCAAAAAGCTCCAGGAAGCTGGCCTGTGTCCCGGTAGTTCCCTTTGATCCCAGAAGCTTCAGTGTGCTCAGCAGATAATCCAGATCTTCCAGATCCATGACAAGATCCTGGATCCAAAGAGAGGCCCGTTTTCCTACTGTAGTGGGCTGTGCAGGCTGAAAGTGTGTAAACCCTAAAGTTGGAAGGGATTTATACTTGTCTGCAAAACGGGACAGCTGCGCGATTACATTGATCAGTTTGTTTCTGATCAGCTTCAGTCCTTCTGTCATGATAATCAGATCAGTGTTATCACCGACATAGCAGGAAGTAGCGCCAAGATGGATGATTCCCTTTGCTTTCGGGCACTGCACGCCATAGGCATATACATGGGACATAACATCATGACGGACAATAGCTTCCCGCTCTTTTGCTACATCATAGTTGATGTTGTCTGCACTTGCTTTCAGTTCATCTATCTGTTCTTGTGTAATATCAAGACCCAGCTCTTTTTCAGCTTCAGCAAGAGCAATCCATAGTTTTCTCCAGGTTTTGAACTTCATTTCGGGAGAAAAGAGATATTGCATTTCCTTGCTCGGGTACCGTTCGGATAAAGGGCTGTTGTAATTCTTCATCTGATTAAAATCTCCTCTGTTTATTGATTGTTATTGGCTAAAATAATGAATATAGTATAGCATTTTTAGGTAGGAAACACAATCGCATGAAAAAAGAAACTGTTGCATCTGTATTATACAAATGTGACAGTTTCTTTTTATAATGATGATAAAGCTTTAGGGAAAATTACGATTTTAAATTTGCTCCATCATAGATGGGGAACCGGTATCTTCCAGTGTATGCTTGACACGGTCTCTCTCTTCTGCTGTCTTAGCATCATTCCAGTGATCCATTGTTCCTACCAGATATCCGGTAATACGGCGGATCCGTTCAAATGGAACGTGAGAGAATGTATAATTCAAATCAGCATACTCTCCATCCAGCTGAATATCTAAACGCTCTAACTTTCTACCGTATTTCTCTTCCAAATATTCAATGTAAGCCCGCGCTTCCTGCGGGCTTGCATTGCCTGTGATTGCTACGTTCAAGTAAATCCACCTCCCAATATTGATATTTCATATATTCCCTTTTTTGGAGGAATGAAACACCAAGTACAAAATTATTATACACTATGAACACTATATTTGGTATAGTTTTTTAAAAAATAATATACATATGGTATTTTGAGAATATTTACTATTTTTAAATTAATGGGTAAAATTAATTTGCCCGATTGCAAAACACAAGGAGCTCAGTTATGATAAAAAAAGAAAGT
>CAUWJW010000172.1:0-5837 GCA_963558985.1 uncultured Clostridia bacterium
TCAAAATCCCGTGGTGGCAACACCGTATGGGTTCGACCCCCATCGCCGGCACCATTTGTATTAAAGAGGAATATCGCAGAAGGCGGTATTCCCTCATTTAAATCAGGAGAAATTAAATGATAAGGAGGCTTTGTATTTATGCAAGGAGGTAGCATGCTGGCAACATTATTGCCTTTAGTACTGCTGTTAGTAGTTATGTATTTTCTGTTGATTCGTCCTCAGAAGAAGAGAGAGAGACAAGTCAATGAGATGAGAAATAACATCCGGGTAGGTGATGAGATCATTACCATCGGTGGTATTTGCGGTAAAGTTGTAAAGACCAAAGATGAATCACTGGTGATTCAGGTTGGTGCTGACAAAGTAAAGTTTGAAGTAATGAGATGGTCCATTTCCAAAGTAGTGGAAAGTGCAAAACCGACTAAGAAGGTGAGCGTTCCTGCTAAGGAAGAGGAAGAAGAACCGCAGAAGAAAGCGATGCCTAAGAGACTGAAGAAAAAGTCAGAAGAAAAGGAAGAAGCGGCAGAAGGATCTGAAGAAAAAGCTTCCGAAGAAAAGTCTGCTGAAGAGACAGCTCCTGCAGAAGCGGAGAACAATGAGGCAGCAGAAAAAGAAGAAGCTGCAGAAGAAAAATAGAATTGAGTTTGATTCAAAAGACACATTGTAAGTTCAAGTTTACATTGTGTCTTTTTTCTTGTTAGGTTCTTATTTTTACCCCTTTTCATATACTGATTACAGAACAGGGGAGGGACGAATTATGGGAAGTATTTTAAGAATCTGTAAAGGGTATGTATTGAGTATGGCTGTATTTGTTTTTCTGACTTTTGTCGGTGCACTGGCCATAAAATTCACACCATTTCCCGAAAGCTGGGGAAAAGGCTATGTGATAGGATGTCTGACATTGGCGTGTTTGTTTGTGGGGCTGTACATTTCCGGCGTGTTTCAAAAAGCAGGTATACTGACAGGCGTTTTGAGCTCTGCGGTGATGATTCTGCTGGTGTTTTGGATTGTCAGTATCTGCCTGGGCTCCTTTTTTCAATTTTCTATGCTTACGCCGGTCTGCTTTGTTCCGCTGTGCAGCGGAGCACTGGGAGGCATTTTAGGGGTGAATATGAAAAAGTAACGCAAATCCAAGAAAAGCAGGCTGTTTTCCCTTGTGAAAACTGCAAAAAAGTAGTAAAATATTATGACTATAGGTTAAATTGGCAGAGTTTTTGCCGGTTAAAATATACAGAAGAAAAAACATGTGGAGGACAAAATGAATTACAAGCTAAAAAGAGTTCTGGCCGTTCTGGTCATACTTCTGATTGCATTCGGATGGTATGTGACTATTTTCGGTCTTGGTTCTGTAATGGAGCCTACTAAGGATAAGATTAAAATGGGTCTGGACATCAAAGGCGGTGTCAATGTTGTAATGGAAGCAAAGACAGACCTTGAAGGAGAAGATCTGGTTAAACTGATGAACCAGACCCAGGCGGTTATCGAAGAACGAGTAAACCAGATGGGACTTGCTGAACCGGTTGTAACAGTGGAAGGACAGAACAGAATTCGTGTAGAACTTCCGGGAGCTGAAGATGCCGAAGATGCAATTGAACAGATTGGTAAAACGGCGCAGCTGCAGTTTGCACTGGCTGACGGCACCATTGTTCTGGATGGAAGCAACGTAAAGGATGCTACCACCGGAACATCGGAAAAAGGCGGATATGCCGTTAATCTGCAGTTTGACAGCGATGGCGCTGATAAATTTACTGCAGCCACACAGAAGGCTTACAGCGGAGAAGTGGCATCTGCCATTGAAGGTGTACAGAACAACGCCATCATGATTCTGCTGGATGATCAGATTATTTCCGCACCGTCAGTATCCGATGGACCGATTACCGGAGGAAGCTGTGAGATTACAGGCGGATTTACACAGGAAGAAGCAAAAGATCTGGCAGCTCTTATCAGGGGCGGTGCACTCCCTGTGGAACTGACAGAAGTAAATTCTTCAGTACAGACTGCAAAGATTGGCTTTAACGCACTGGAACAGAGTGTGATTGCAGGATTTATTGGAATTATCCTGATCTTCATCATTATGATAGTAGGCTACAGATTGATGGGTGTTACAGCAAACATCGGACTGCTGCTTTATATCGTTATTATTTTGAATGTAATGGCTCTGATGGGCAGCGTCCTGACGCTTCCGGGAATCGCAGGTATCATACTTTCCATTGGTATGGCAGTAGATGCCAATGTTGTCATCTTCTCCAGAATACGAGAGGAAATTGTTGCCGGAAAGAGCATTCGTGTAGCAGTACAAGAAGGCTTCAAACGGGCAATGAGTACCGTAATCGATTCCCAGGTAACGACTTTCATTGCAGCCATTATCTTGTATCAGATCGGAACCAGCTCCGTAAAGGGATTTGCATGGACACTTATGATTGGTATTCTGGCCAGCCTGTTTACAGCGGTGCTGATTACACGTCTGTATATGAGCATTCTTTCAGAAAGCAAGCTCTTTGCAAAGAAAAGTTTCTATGGAATTAAAAAGAATAACACTGCAACATTCCAGATTAACAAAGAGCTTCATTTTATCAAATACAGAAAGATTTTTTATATAGCAACAGTTGCGATTATGGTTGTGGGGCTTGTATTCGGACTGGTGCGCGGTCTCAACTACGGAATCGACTTTACCGGCGGCACTATGATTCAGGTGGATATGGGAAAACAGGTTCCTGTTTCTCAGGTAGAAAAATCCATTGCAAAGTACAAACTGGATCCGGAAATTATTTACGCAGGTGAAAACAATGAAGAAATTGTGGTTCGTACGATAGAGGCTCTGAATTCTGATGAAAGGGCAGAAGTTTTAGATACACTTAAGGAAGACTTTGGTTTTTCTGATGAGGACGTTATTTCACAGGAACTTTTCGGACCGTCTATTGGAAAAGAATTGCGTAATAATGCCATTAAAGCCATTTTACTGTCGGCTTTGTGCATGCTGATTTACATAAGACTGCGCTTTTCAGAGTGGAAGTTCGGAAGTGCAGCCCTGCTGGGCGTACTTAATGACGTACTGCTGGTAATTGCCTTCTATGCAATTTTCCATGTACCTGTAAATAATCCGTTTATTGCGGGTATACTTACTGTAGTAGGTTATTCTATTAATGATACGATTGTAGTTTTTGACAGAATCCGTGAAAATCTGAAATTCTCCAGAAGAGGAGGAACGGAAGCGCTGATTGATAAGAGTATCACACAGACTCTGGGAAGATCTCTTATGACTTCTTTCACTACATTTATTGTTATGATTCCGCTGTTTGTTCTGGCAGGAGAAGCAGTAAGAGAATTCACACTGCCTCTGATGGTGGGAGTTGTAGCAGGTGCAGCTTCTTCTATTACCATTTGCAGTCCTCTTTACTTTGACTTTACAAGAAGAGGAAATGAAAGTAAGTATTTAAAAGAAACAAAAGCAAAGAAAAAGAAGTCTGAGAAAAAAGACAAAGCACAAGTCTAAGAACGAGGTAAAAGGCAGTCGATGAAAAGTAGAGAAGAATTTTTACAAACCATTTCAGGCTATAATTCAAAATATGACATGGAGCTGATTGGACGAGCTTATGATAAAGCCAATGAAATGCATCAGGGGCAGCTGCGCAAATCAGGAGAACCATATTTGATTCATCCGATGGCAGTGGCGGAAATACTGGCAGATCTGGGTATGGACGAAGATACAATCGTAGCCGGCCTGCTTCATGATGTGGTTGAAGATACTTCTTACACCTCTGACCAGCTGAGGGAAGAGTTTGGGGAAGAAGCAGAACTTCTTGTAGATGGAGTTACGAAGTTAGCTTCCATTAAGTTTGAGAGCAAGGAAGAGCGGCAGGCTGAGAATTTGAGGAAAATGTTTCTGGCTATGTCCAAAGACATTCGTGTTCTGATTATTAAACTGTCTGACCGGCTTCATAATCTGCGGACGATCAACTATATGACCGAAAGCAAGATTATAGACAAATGCAAAGAGACGCTTGAAGTGTATGCACCTCTGGCAAGCCGCCTGGGGATTTATGCCATGAAATTCGAGATGGAGGATATCGCACTGAAATATCTGGATCCGGAAGCTTACTACGGACTGGTACAGAAGGTCAGTAAGAAAAAGGAGCAGCGAGAAAGTGCAATTCAGCAGGTTATTGATGAGATCAAAGAGGGCCTGGAAGATCTGAACATCCATTATGATATTATGGGGCGTTCCAAACACTTTTACAGCATTTACAAAAAAATGAAATACCAGCATAAACAGCTGGATGAGATCTTCGACCTGACAGCTGTACGGATCATTGTAGAAAATGTAAAGGACTGCTATGCAGTGCTGGGGATTGTCCATACACTATGGACTCCTATCCCCGGCCGTTTCAAAGATTATATTGCCATGCCGAAGCCAAACATGTACCAATCCCTCCACACAACGGTAATTGGTGACACAGGCAACCCTTTCGAAATTCAAATACGAACTTATGAAATGCATAAGATTGCTGAGTACGGGATCGCAGCACATTGGAAATATAAAGAAGGGATTGATCATGACAAAGAAGAAGTGAAACTCGCCTGGCTGAGACAGACACTGGAGTGGCAAAAGGATATGAACGATCCGAAGGAGTTTATGGAAACGCTGAAAGTGGATCTTTTTGCCAGCCAGGTTTTCGTCTTTACGCCGCAGGGAGATGTAATAGAACTCCCTGCAGGTTCTACACCTTTGGATTTTGCATTTAAAATCCATTCCGATATCGGATGCAAATGTGTAGGTGCAAAAGTAAACGGGAAAATGGTAACGATTGACCATACTCTGGAAAATGGAAATATTATTGAAATTGTAACATCTCCCAATGCTGCAGGTCCCAGCATCGACTGGCTGAAAATAGCAAAGAGCAGCACTGCCCGAAACAAAATTCGGCAGTGGCTGAAAAAAGAAAATAAATCGGATGCTGTAGATAAAGGAAAAGATCTGATTGATAAGTATGTCCGCAGGAAAGGATATGATCCGAGGGAAGTATTAAAAAATTCTTTTATTAACCGGGCTGCTAAGGAGCTGAGCCTCCATAATGCCGATGAACTTTATAACCAGCTGAGCCATGGAGGCGCCTTCCAGAGTAAGGTGGGAAGCCTTCTGTTTAAGTACTATAATGACGAAAAAGAAGCACAGCTGGAAAGAGAAAACAAAACCATTGAAAATAGAATACCGGATCAAAAGAAGCAGAAAGAGGCTCGTAAACGAAGAGAAAATGCAGGAATTACAGTGGAAGGTGTGGATAACCTGATGATTCGGATTGCAAGGTGCTGCAATCCGGTTCCGGGAGATGATATTGTAGGCTTCATTACAAAAGGAAGAGGAATCTCAGTTCATCGAACCGACTGCCCAAATATCACCTCACAGCCAAAATCGGAGCAGGCTCGTTTTATCCAGGTCAAATGGGATCAGGACAAGCTGGATCAGGCATATACAGCTGATATCAGCATTATCGCCCAAGATCGAAAAGGTCTCTTTTCATCCTTATCCCGCGTATGCGAGGATATGGATGTCCATATTGACGGGGTCAATGCAAAGAGCAGTAAAGATGAAACCATCAATGTAACCCTGACTTTATCCATCTCAAGTAAAGACCAGATGGAAAAAGTCCTTCGTTCCCTGCGCAGCGTCCCGGGCGTTTCCGATGTATTCCGGGCAAAACCATAGGAGAAATCATGAGAGCAGTAATACAAAGAGTGACAGAAAGCAGTGTAACGGTAGATGGAAAAGTAACAGGCGCTATTGAAAAAGGACTTATGATCATTCTTGGCGTAGCCGATGGTGATACGGACAAAGATGCCGA
>CAUWJW010000173.1:0-5832 GCA_963558985.1 uncultured Clostridia bacterium
CTCTCTTTTAATATCAGTTGTATAATTTTATTTGCCTGATGACCTGCACAGACTGCCACCCGCGGAGCCATAAGCCCATTTCCCGGGGCAAGATCGGTTACCTCATCTCCGCACAGAAAAAAATGATCATTTACTTTTCTTGTATGAATCTCGCCGGCATCTCCAAATCCTGCCATTCCGGAGGCAGCAATCAGAAAAGCACCGGGTATCTCTGTGAGCACCTGTTCTGCCAGCATAGCCTTTGCTTCCGGGCGGTCAAAAGCTTCACAAATATAGCACTCATCTTTGAAGATCTCCAGAGCATTATCTTCTGTCACTCTTTGGTCGCAAAGCTCCAGCTGAATATAGGGAGCAATCTCCCGAAGGCGTTCTGCCAGTGCCTCTGTCTTTTTTCTTCCCAGATGGCGAATGTCATAAACCTGTCGGTTCAGATTAGAAAGCTCCACATAATCAAAATCCACCAGTTTCAGTCTGCCTATGCCGGTTCTTGCCAGCATCACAGCAACATTGGAGCCCAGCCCCCCCAGACCTGCAATCGCCACCGATGCATGCTGCATTTTTTCATAAACACGGGAAGAAAACCGGGCATCACAAATCGCTTTGATTTCTTCTCTTTCCGGAATCTTTGCCATCTTCAGCCGCCTCCTACAAAATGCACGATTTCCAGCCTGTCCGCATCTGTAAGAAGTGTTTCCTCAAAGCGGGCTTTTGGAACGATTTCCCCGTTCCGCTCCACTGCTACCTTCTTGCTGTGATACCCTTCTTCTTCCAGATATTGAGCAAGTGTAATCTGCTTCTCCAGCTTCTGCTCGTTCCCATTAATTCGCATATATTCCTCCTTTTTAACGAAAAAAGGCGCATGAAAGTCCACACCCGAGGTGGTGTGCCCCTTCATGCGCCGCAATGCCGCAATCTCAAAATTGTTTTATTCGTTTGTTGATTTAATCATTATAGCACAGATGCCCTCATCCCGGCAAGCTTTTTATTCTTTCTGCTTATCCGATTTTTCTCCTCTCAAATAGTTCTCCGGATCCTGCCGGCCGAATCCGTCCCAGTCAATAAGAATCTCTGTCTTCTGTTTCTTCTTATTTCCGTCTATTGTGACCATTTCTCCCTCCAGGAGAATCCTGCCATACCTGGCCGTCAGGTCTTCCGGGATCTGCGTTTCTACTCTGCATAGCTCACCCCGATGCAATTTCAGCGGATGCTTTTTGTCAATGGCCTGAGCGCTTACTGCATTTACAGCAACCTGAGGAAGAGAGATTCCTTTCTCCTTTTCAAAAGGAATCTCCATATGTATGATCTTCATGTTTTTCTTCACTTGATAATCCGTGTACTGAATCCAGCCTTTGTCTGCGTGCATCTGCCCGCTTTCACTGCGTTTGAGACCATTTCTTTTTTTCCCGTCTGTAATCCGGATTGTACCGATTTGTTCAGTGGAGCTGCTGCCGTCATCCCAGATAATTTTTACTTTTTCAAATTCAAAAGGTTTGCCGAAATGTCCTGTTTTCTGCAGTTTCCTGCTTTCCACTTTTATGGGAATTCTGTGATAATAGTATCCGTTTTTCTTTGTTTTTTGCTCTGTGCCTGCGGTCACACTGATTTGCTCAGGCGCTTGCGGTATCTCTACCCGCTCTGCCTCTTTTTCCCATTGGTCATCGCTGATGTATAAAAGCTCTGCTTCTGTATTGGAAGAGGATACAAGCTGCTTCACAAACAGCGTTTCTTTCTGTTTTTTTCCGCACCCTGCTAAAGCCAGCGTGACAGTTAAAATCACTGCAAGTGCCACAGCTGCAGCGGATGTAATCTTTTTCATAATCAAATCCTCCTCGTATAATATCTTTTAGATACATAGATGTACCTTGATAACTTAATAAATATTTGTTCAATAGGCATGGAAGTCAGCTTCACACCGCCGGACTTTCCATCTTTTGAACAGCATTATAATCAAATTGTAGTGATAATACGGGCCATTGTCAACAAGAAGGCACAGATCCCGAAAGAAATCTCCTCTCTAATAAAACAAAAGTGACAAATTGACAACCCCGCCCCAATGGGCTACACTATTTCTATCAAAACAAGGGAGGTGTCCGAATGTCCGTAAAAGAACAGGTCTTGCAGGCATTGGAAGAAAACAAAGGTGAGAGTCTGTCAGGAGAAAATCTGGCAGAAAAGATGCAGGTGTCCCGAGCCGCTATCCACAAAGCCATCAAGTCGCTGCGTGAAGATGGCTACCGGATCGAGGCTGTTACAAACAGAGGGTACTGTCTGGCAAAAGACAGCGACCTGCTTTCTGCCCAAGGGATCCGTGTCCATTTGCATCCAGAGTTTAAGGATCTCCCTCTTCACGTCTACCAAACCATTGATTCCACCAACAATGCAGCCAAAAAACTGGCACTGGATGGCTCCCCTCATCCTGCAGCTGTTTTGGCGCTTCACCAAAGCAGAGGAAAAGGCCGGCTGGGCCGCACCTTTATCTCTCCTGCAAATACAGGCATCTATATGAGCGTTTTACTGAAACCCCCTTTAGATATGAGTCTGGCAGTCCTTGTAACTACAGCCGCCTCCGTGGCTGTATGCCGCGCAATGGAAAAAATATGTGCAGCAGAGCCTTCCATCAAATGGGTCAACGATATTTATGCAAACGGGAAAAAGGTATGCGGGATTCTTACCGAAGCGATTACTGACTTTGAGACCGGTCAGATTCAGTCTCTGATTCTCGGGATCGGTATCAACTGCAGTGCAAAAGCACTTCCCGAAGAGCTGCAGCAGATTGCCGGGGCTTTAGAAGGAGATTTTTCTAAAAATCAGCTGGCAGCGCAGATTCTCAATGAACTGCTTCCATTAATGGAAGATCCCGGCAGCCGGACCTTTCTTCCTGATTACAGGAAGCGCTCCATGGTACTGGGGAAAAAAATCCAGGTCTACAAAGGTGGTTACACAGAAGATACACCGGGACACCCTGCCACGGTTCTTGGAATCGATGAAAACGGAGGACTTCAGGTCCTTTATTCTGATGGGAGCCGTGAAACGCTCTCTACCGGTGAGATTTCCATCCGGCTTTGACACTGATTTTTGCGTCTTGAAAGGATTCTGTTATGCACCCTTATTCCAAAACAAACAAGCTTTTATTATGCGCCCTCTTTGCTGCGCTGACTGCAGTCTGCTCATTCATTTCCATCCCCCTCCCCTTTACGCCGGTTCCTGTCAGCCTGGCCACACTTCCGGTATTTCTGGCAGGAAGCCTTCTTGGATGGAAATACGGCACCATCAGCCAGTTCGTCTATATTCTCCTCGGGGCTGCCGGTCTTCCTGTGTTTCATAACTTTACAGGAGGCCTCGGCATCCTCACCGGACCGACAGGCGGCTATATTCTCGGCTATGCCGCAGCTGCACTGGTCATCGGTGTTCTTTCCGGAAACAGGACTTCTCTTCCTGCTCTGGCCGCATCCATGGCAGCCGGGCTGTGCGCCTGCCACCTGCTTGGAACACTGTGGTTCATGGTGACTTCCGGCAGCCCGCTGCTTCCGGCTCTGGCCTCCTGCGTACTCCCCTTTCTCCCGGGGGATGCCTTAAAAATCTGCACAGCCTGCATCCTGACCCACAAGTTAAAACCTGTTATAAACAGCTAAACTGTGTTACAATACATCTATAGAAGAGAGGTAACAGTCATCATGAAAAAGAAACTATCGGGGCTTTGTATCCTCCTCGCCCTGCTTCTGTTCTTTGGAGTATTTCTCCTGACTGGCACATCGGATAAGCCAGTCAAACAGCTTCCCGTGTCAAAAGAAAAACATGCTCCTGCTCCCGAGCTTGCCCCCATCCTTTTGGAAAGTATGACATTAGAGGAAAAAGCAGGGCAAATGTTCCTGGGATGCATGTCAGGTGCTGCAGATCCGCAGGAAATCCTGTCACAGTATCCTTTAGGCGGCTGCCTGTTTTTTGCGGATTTTTTTCAAAACAGGAACAAAAAAAGCGCTGCCGCTGAGATTTCCGCCTATCAAGAGGCTTCTTCCATTCCTCTGCTCATGGCAGTCGATGAAGAAGGGGGCAGCGTTGTGCGGGTCAGCAAATACCCTGCATATCGGAAGACTCCCTTTCCGTCTCCGCAGGAGCTTTACCGAAAAGGGGGAATGGATTCTGTTTGTGCTGCAGAGGAAGAAAAGGCAGATCTGCTTCGTTTTCTCGGCCTGAATGTTAATCTTGCCCCTGTCTGTGATATGACAGCTGACAAAAATTCCTTCATTTACAGTCGCACACTGGGGGAAGACGCAAAGACTACCTCCCGGTATATTGCAGATGTGGTAAAGATTATGGAGAAACAAAAGATCGGCTCTGCGCTGAAGCATTTTCCCGGTTATGGCGGGAATGCAGATACGCACACCGGGATTGCCACAGACACCCGCAGCTATGAATCCTTTGTTTCCGGAGATTTTCTCCCCTTCCGGGCGGGAATCGAAGCAGGAGCGCCTTGCGTTCTGGTCAGCCACAATATTGTAACTGCCCTGGATAGCAGCCGGCCTGCCTCTCTTTCAAAGAAAGCGCATGTCGTCCTGCGGGAAAACCTGGGATTCGAAGGCGTTATTCTGACAGACGATCTTTCTATGAAAGGTGTCCAGGGGTTCAGTAAGGCTGAAAATATTGCGGTAAGCGCCATCCTGGCAGGGAACGACCTGCTTTGCACTTGGGATTACCAAGACCAGCTCCCGGCTGTCATACAAGCTGTAAAAAAGGGAAGAATCTCTGAAAAACAAATTGATGCATCAGTCCTTCGGATTTTAAAATGGAAAGAATCTCTGGGGCTGCTGAAAGAAAATGAAAAAGAAAAGGAGTAAAGTATTATGTTAAAGTACTGCCCTGCATGTTATATTGAAATCGAAACAGAAGAAACCGTATGCCCGCAGTGCGGCACAGATTTAGAAGAACCTTTTACAGAAGAAGAGTCCGATGAAATGCTGGAGCTTCTTATGAATGTAATCCGTGCCTGACATACGGCTTCCATATTTTTAACTAGAAGAGGCTGAGATATCGTTCCCCTGTATCCGGGAGCAGGACAACGATATTTTTGCCCTTATTTTCCGCCCTTGCTGCAATCATAGCTGCACCGCACAGCGCTGCACCTGAAGAAATTCCTGTAAACACCCCTTCTGTAACAGCCAGATCTTTCATTGTATCAAAAGCATCTCCATCGGAAATAGTTACAATCTCATCATAAATGGAAGTGTCTAAAACTTCCGGAATGAAATTGGCTCCGATTCCCTGAATTTTGTGGGGACCTGCAGTACCTCCCGACAGCAGTGGTGATGCAGACGGTTCCACTGCAATTATTTTGATATCCGGATTCTGCTCTTTGAGAAATTTACCGGTTCCGGTAATCGTTCCTCCCGTCCCTACTGCTGAGACGAAAATATCAACCTTTCCATCAAGATCTCTCCAGATTTCCGGTCCTGTCGTTTTATAATGAATCTGCCAGTTGGCAGGATTGACAAACTGTCCGGCAATGATACTTCCCGGTATTTCTTTGGCCAGCTCCTCTGCCTTGTCTACAGCGCCCTGCATTCCCAAAGCTGCATCTGTAAGTACCAGCTCAGCACCATAAGCCTTCAGCAGATTGCGCCGTTCTACGCTCATGCTTTCCGGCATAGTCATAATGGCATGATATCCATTGGCTGCAGCTACCATAGCAAGACCGACTCCTGTATTTCCGCTAGTAGGCTCTATAATCGTGCCTCCCGGTTTTAATCTGCCTTCATTAACAGCCTCCCAGATCATATTGTATCCTACCCGATCCTTTGCACTTCCGCCCGGGTTAAAGGATTCCAGCTTGGCCAT
>CAUWJW010000174.1:0-5821 GCA_963558985.1 uncultured Clostridia bacterium
CCCACAGCCTACCGGTTAACAGCCGGTTGCTCCACCATTGAGCTACCTTGGAACATTTTGCCGTCCGTTCCGACGACAATTGTTATTATACAACAGACAGTGCTGTTTTGTCAACGGGAAATTTTATTTTTTTTATGTTTTATGAGACTGTGCTTTACTCTACTAGTATATACATTTACCCGGTAATTATTCTTCCAAACTTTTGACTTTCTTTTTTTCACTTCGCAGACGCGGAATAAAACGCGCGGCAAATCCTTTGCCCCTGTTCTTTATGTAAATCAGACCGAATACAGAAAATACTACTGCACCAATGAAGTTTACCAGCAAATCATGCATTGTATCATAAAGGCCGACATCCAGATATTTATCCCAGTTCTGTCCATTGACAGTCACCTGCTCAATATCCACATGGACAGGAATATTCGCACCTTCCGGGTTTAATGCAACCGAATTAAAGGCAGCCATCCAGGTATCCTTTTGCATATCCTTTCCAAAAAACAAATCCATAGACCACTCAAAAAACTCCCACAAAACACCAATGGTCATGGAAAAACAAAAGGCAACCATGGCAACAAAGGCAGGCGACAAGTTCATGGAAACTCGTTCATGGCGATTTAAAATATCAATCATGGCAAAGCCTATGGCTGCTGCTAAAAATCCATTCAGCGTATGGAGTATATCGTCCCACCGATCAAACAGAACGTAGTATTCCTGCACTTCACCCAGAATTTCGGCTGCAAAAATAAAACAGATAATAATAATTTCTAAGGTATTTGGAAGCACAATATCCAGTTTGCTGGATAAAATGGAGGGAAGCAGCAATAATACTAAGGTCAGTGCACAGGTAAATACATTGTCCCAATTGTGGTTGAAAATCTGTGCGACCATCGTTGCAATTACCAGTGCTCTTAAAATAATATATACAAGCAGCTTTCCTCTATGCCCCCTGTTCTCCTTCTTTCCCAATTTTTCCTCCTTCTTTACTTCTTCTTTCCGTCAAGACGGCGAATCCTGCCTTTCTTTTCCGCTATATCCTCTTTGATTTCTTCTATAAATTCCGGCTTCTGCTCTTCCGGCTCTCTTTCCTGAAGATTTTTATCTTCTTCTTCTATTTCCTGCTTTAAAGCCTTCTGATCTTCCTGCATATTTTTACGGATCAGCTGAATTTTCTGCTCATACTTGCGTTTATTTTCCCGATCTCCTTCCTGCGCATAAATAGCCGACAGTTCTTCCATTGTTTCCAGATGACTGGCATTCATGGTCAATACCTTTTTAAAGCTGGAAATAGCTTCATTTTTTCGCCCGGTCATTTCATATGCAACACCCAGATAATAATAAAGCGGCCACCAGGTCCTGAATCGACTTTGTAAGAATGGCTCCAGACGGGTAATTCCTTCTTCATAGCGACCTGCCATTACATCATTATATCCCATTTCAATCTGCAGAGGCTCCTGCAGCTGTTCAAGTCTTGTACGGATTTCTTTTTTATCTTTTCCGTTCCTGCTGAACCTGAGAAACTCCCGCCAGGTAAGATCTGCTTTCGTATAAAGTCCCATGTTCAAGTAAGCATATCCAAGATAGTAATATCCTTGCGCAAAACGTGGATGGGTCTCTGTTGTCAGTTCAAAGAAATCCAGTGATTCTGCTTTAAAACGTCCCACATATTCCTCATTGCTGCTGTTCAGATACATTGCTCTGCAGGCTCTTGCATAGCTGTACATAGCATGCAGATAATCCGGCTTCATACAAAGCGCTGCCCGGAAATGAATACAGGCATCATCCATAGCGCCCCGCTCTGCCGCATCCCGTCCTTCCTTAAGCATGCCTTCGTAAATCTTATAATTATAAAGCTTTTTCAAAATTGCCACATAATCCCCGGTATACTTAAAATGCGGGTCACAGCCCATAACCCATGCCATATTCTCTGCAATTACCAGCATAGGCAGACCCTCGCCTCCTGCAAAAGCTTTCAGATCTTTTTTCCGCAAAGGGATCGGCACTCCCTTCATCAAATCCCCTGCCTTTGATTTTTCCATAAACTGAGGAGAAAACTCATCAAAGACAAATTTTTTGAGATACTTCTTAAAATATCTTCCGATGCGATCTTCTCGCAACCGAATGTCCGACTCCGACGGATCCCGGATTACAGTTCTCGTAATGCCCATACTTTGAGCAAGCGTTTTTTTCTTCTGTTCTGCCATAGTCCCTCCTATCGGATGTCCCATCCTTTTTTCTTAAACTTTTTCACCGCATCAAAATTCATGGTCTGTTCCAGATCTGCCTCTAAAAGACGCTTCAGAGTATCACTGCTCTCGTGCGCCTGCCCGAATGACAGAAAAATACGATACAAATCTTCCTTTTTGTGCGACCTGTGCTGGAATCCCTGTTCATAATAGTATGAAGCAAATTTTTCATAAAAATCAAACGGCGTTTCTGCCATGTGTGCAACAGCAAACTCCAGGGAGCGACTGAAACCGCCTCTGTTATGATACAAATCCAGCACCTCTTCAATCTGTTTGAGTCTGCAAAGCTCTTTTGCTGTGATAAACCGGTTTGAAATTACCTGGTAAGGTGCCTGCTCCATAAACATATATTTGTAGGTTTCTGCCTGCTCCCTTATTCCTGTGCCCTTAACGAGTTTTAAGAACCCGAGCTGCAGATTATCTGCCCCAAGGGCATACACCAAATTGAAAGAACGCCGGAAACTTATGTAGTCTTCATAAGGAAGCCCGGCGATCAGATCTGTATGGATATGGCTGTTACCCATATCTGCCAGTTTCTTCACATTTTCTAATACATGCGCAATATTGCTTGAGCGGTTCACTGCCTGAAGCGTTTTCTCATTGGCAGACTGAATTCCGATTTCAAATTGAAACAGCCCCGGTCTTGCTTTTTCCAAAAGCTGCAGCGTTTCTTCATCTAGCAGATCCGCACAGATTTCAAAATGAAAATTCGTTTTTCCCTGATCACAGGAAATCAAATGGCGGAAAATCTCCCTGCTCCGCTTTTTATCCCAGTTAAAAGTGCGATCAAGAAATTTCACCTGCCTGACCTGCTGTTGTATGAAGCAGTCTAAATCGGATTTCACCCGTTTTAGGGGAAGCCGGCGCATGGAACGATCCAGCGAGGAAATACAATAACTGCATTGAAAAGGGCACCCCCGGGAGGACTCGTAATAAATCACTTTATCTTTGTCACAGGGAAATGTTTCATAAGGAGAGGGAATCTGCTCCATAGGCAGCGGCTCTGCGGGAGCACTGCTCCGGATCCATTCTCCTGTGCGGTAAAAGAGGCCCGGGATCCCGCTGTATGCGCCTCCCTGTTCAAAATCTCTACACCACATAGGAAAACTTTTTTCACCCTCTCCTGTCAGGATAAAGTCTATCTCTCTATGCTTTTTCATGAGTCCTTCAGCATCATAGCTCACTTCCGGCCCGCCCAGAAGAATCCGCAGGTGCGGGTCCGCTTTTTTAAGATCCGCTGCCAGATCCAGGATTTTGCCAATATTCCAGATGTAGCAGGAAAAGCAAATGGCGTCATACTCTCCCATCATCAGTTCCGTAAAAATATAGTCCCGGCTGTTGTTGATGGTAAACTCCTTTAACTCTAATGCACTGCAGGCCCGCCTGCCGGTCAGATACAAATATTTCAGTCCTAAGGCTGAGTGGACATATTTGGAGTTAAGTGTCGTCAAAAGTACTTTCATTGCGCTCCTCTCCTACTCTGCTACAGCATCCGGAATCTCTCATCTTTCAGCATGTTGTGATCTTCCATTGCCCTTCTGAGCATGGCGATCATTTTATCTTTATCTCTTGGCAGATCACCCCGCAGCGATACATAGTTTGAAGCATGATTGCTGCGGAATACACAGTTTCTCTTAACATCGATATGCTTCAGCATCAGCAGGGTTTCTGCCACGACTTCTTCTGCCGTCAATACCTGGAATTTTCCTGAACGGATATCTTTTTCCAGCGGCACACCCGGTTCTACCATGAGTGTAAGAAGTCCTACATAAGACGGCTCCATTTCACTGATCATGGTTCCGGTCTGAATGGCATGGTCTTCCCAGCCGTCTCTTCCTCCCATACCGGAAATAAAGGTGACGGATGCCTTGATTCCTGATGCTTCAATCTTGCGAACAGCTTCAATCAGCTGTGCTCTTGTCACACCTTTGCAAATATCCTTAAGAACTTTATCGCTTCCCGACTCTGCTCCAATGTAAATAATACCTACACCATTGTCATAAAGTTCCTTCAGTTCTTCCGGCGTTTTGTTCAGTACATCCTGAGGAGAACCGTAAACGCTTACTCTCTCGCATTCCGGAAACAGTTTGTTAATGTGGTTCAAAATACGCATCAGTTTGTCGTTACTCAGCACTAATGCATCGCCATCCGCCAGGAAAATACGTTCTACTCTCCGGTAGCGCTCTCTGGCCATATCCAGATCTTCCAGCACTTCCTTCGGATCTCTTACACGAAAGGTCTTATCCTTGAACATGCTGCAAAAGGTGCATGCATTGTGTGCACATCCAATGGTTACCTGAACAATCAGGCTGTAGGCTTCACTTGGCGGTCTGAAAATATTTCCTTCATATCGCATTTTCTCTTCTCCTTACATCTTTTCCGGTGCCTTGATTCCCAAGAGCCCCAGTCCGTTTTTAATGGTATTCTTAGCTGCCATTACAAGGGCAACCTTTGCAGTCTTCTCTTCTTCCTGATCCACCAGAACGTGTTCATCGTGGTAGAAACGGTTGAAGGCCTGCGCAATATCTACAATATGACGTGTCACAATGGATGGTTCATATTTTGCTCCTGCTTCTGCAACAACACCTGGGAATGCATAGAGCAGACGGATCAGCTCAAAAGCACTGTCTCCGATCAGGTAAGATGCATCAAAATCTCCCTTTGCCGCTTTTGCAGCCGTACCCTCGCCTGCTTTACGCAGAACACTGGCAGCTCTGGCGTGGGTATACTGAACATACGGTCCGGTTTCGCCTTCAAAATTCAAAACTTTGTCCCAGGAGAATACATAATCTTTGATTCGGTTGTTGGAAAGTTCCTGGAACATAACAGCGCCGATTCCTACCATTTTAGCAGTTTCATCAATGCTGTCTGTATTTACATTTTTTTCTTTAATAATTTCTTTTGTCTGTTCTACTGCCCGGTTGAGAACATCTTCCAGGAACACAACTCTTCCTTCTCTGGTGGACATCACGCCGTCTTCCAGACTTACCAGACCGAACGGAATATGCACACAGTCCTGCGCCCAGTCATAACCCAGCAGTTCAACAATTTTAATCCACTGCTGGAAATGCAGATTCTGCTGCGATGCTACTACATACAGGTTTTTATAAAAATCATAGTGTTCTTTTCTGTAGACTGCTGCTGCAATGTCTCTTGTAATATAAAGTGTAGAACCGTCAGACTTTGTAATAAGCGCCGGTGACATTCCGTATTTTTCCAGATCTACAATCTGTGCACCTTCTGACTCTTCCAGAAGGTTGGCATCTTTCAGTTCCTGTACAAATCGAGGCATTTTATCGGAATAGAAGCTTTCTCCGGCATAAGAGTCAAATTCGATTCCAAGCATTTCATACACTCGGGTAAACTCTTTCAGACTCTCATCCCTAAACCACTGCCACAGTTCCAGTTCTTCCGGCTCACCTTTTTCCAGCTTAGTGAAAATATCTCTGGCCTCCTGATCCAGGCTCGGGTCTTTTTCTGCTTCCACATGAAATTTTGTATAATAGGAAAGAAGGGTTTTAATGGGTTCTTTTATAACGTCTTCCTTATTTCCCCATCTTCTGTAGGCACAAATCATT
>CAUWJW010000175.1:0-5803 GCA_963558985.1 uncultured Clostridia bacterium
CTTCATCGAAATAATTGGTCAGTTCCATCTTTGCTTTAAAGATTCCGTCCCTGCTTCCCAAGTTTTCGATATGCGCCATTCCTATATTCGTGATGATTCCTATATCCGGCCGTACAAGCTCCGCCAGCAGATCAATTTCTCCAAACCGATCCATTCCCATCTCTAAGACTGCCACCTGTGTATCTTCTTCTAAAGACAGAATCGTAAGAGGCACACCTAAATGATTGTTTAAATTTCCCTGATTTTTCTGTGTTTTGAATTTTTCACTGCATACGCACCAGGTCAGGTCTCTTGTGGAAGTTTTTCCTGTACTTCCTGTAACTGCGATTTTTTTCAAATCCAAAGATTTCAAATACCAGGCAGCCAGATCCTGCAAAGCTTTGACTGTATCTTCCACTACAATCACATGTATTGCTCTCTCTTCCCGGATGCAGGATTCTTCCTGTGAGACGACAGCACATGTGCATCCGCTTTCCCATACCTGGGGCAAATATCTGTGCGCATCATGATTCTCCCCGATCAGTGCAAAGAAAAGATCGCCTTCCCCGCACGTTCTGGAATCCGTAGAAACATGACATACACAGACTTCTCCGCTTCCTCTGATGAGTCTGCCTCCGGTTGCCTCTTCAATTTGTTTCATCGTAATTCTTTTCATATTTTTTCTCCAAAAGTTCTTTTAAAACCGCCCTGTCATCAAAGGGTATCTTTTGATCCCCGGACAGCTGATAGGTTTCATGTCCTTTGCCTGCTACTACTATTATATCCCATTTGTCCGCAAGAGAAACCGCCCTTTTTATCGCCTGATACCGGTCAAAAATAATCTGATAGCTGCAGCCTGTAGGGCGCAGTCCTTCTTCAATATCCTGACAGATGTTTTCCGGCGGCTCGCCTCTTGGGTTATCATTGGTAATTATCGCATAATCACTGTATGTTCCTGCAGTTTCTCCCATAAGAAAACGCTTCCCTTTGTCCCGGAACCCTCCGCATCCGAAAACGCACAGCAGTTTTCCCCGTTTAAATCCGGAAAGGGTTGTAAGAAGTTTCTCCATTCCATCAGGCGTATGAGCATAATCTACAATGCCTAAGGTATCTTTATCGCTGCCGATGCGCTCCATCCTTCCCGGTACCGGTTCCATATACTGAAGTCCTCTGCGAATTGCAGGAAAAGATACACCTGCCCGGCGAGCAAGTGCAGCTGCCAGGACAGCATTTGAAACAAAATGTCTGCCGGGAATAGAAATCTTCAATTCTCCGAGAAGGCACCCTTCTTCATAAAGTAAAAATCTGCTTCCCTCCAGCCCTTCTTCTATAATGTTTCCATAATAGCCGGCTTTCGCCTCCTTAAGAGAATATCCCTTTATCTCCGGCTTGTCAACTTCCTCCTTCAGCTCCGCCAAAAGCCTCTTTCCGTAAGCATCATCCATATTGATCATTACGCCCTTTTTACATTGTAAAAAAAGAGATTTCTTTGTTTGATAGTAATGTTCCATTGTTTTATGATAATCCAGATGATCCCGGCTTAAATTTGTAAAACCTGCATATGCAATCTCTATTTCTTCTATTCTCCCTTGATGAATCCCGTGAGAAGATACTTCCATAACACACTGCTTTACGTTTTTTTCCTTCATTTCCTGAAAAAGCATCTTTAAGCGTTCTTTCCCCGGTGTAGTATTTACCGGACTGTATTCCTGCTTCCCTGTCCAGTAGCCTACTGTTCCAATCAGTCCGCATTCATTCCCCTCTTCCTGCAGAATTGACCGCAGCATGCAGGATGCCGAGGTTTTGCCATTCGTTCCCGTTATTCCGAAAACTTTGATCATACCTTCCTTCACTTCCTATACAAATATACCGTTCCCTCTTTATTAATCCTCTCCCCTGCCTTCGGATATTGCTCCTGAACAAAAAAGGTTTCATCTTCTGCTCCTCCCGAAGCTTTGTACTTCAAAGATAAACCTCCAAGGATGCCGATAGCCTTTTCCAGACCTTCACCGACCAAGTCGGGAACCGTCACCTGTTCCTCATTCAGTTCTCTTTGTTCTCTGCTTGTAAACTCCGGCTTTATTTTCAGATAGCGAACCGCATCTTCTAAAATAAGCTTTGCTCCCGGCGCTGCAGTCTGGCTTCCGAACTTTACTCCTTTAGGATTATCTGCTATTACAAGCACGGCCACCTGAGGATCGTACATCGGTGCCATCCCGATAAAAGAAGAATACGTCTGCTCGCTGTACCCACCGTTTTGTGCTTTATTGGCTGTTCCAGTCTTGCCTCCCACCTGATATCCCGGAACTCTGGCAGTGCCCGCTCCTCCCTTATCCACCACATACTGCATAATTGTGCACATTTCGTCTGCTGTTTTTTCAGAAACTGTTCGACGCATGATTTTTGTGCTGAACTCTTTTACGATATCGCCCTTTTCATCTACTAACGCTTTTACCAGTCTGGGCTGCATCATCCTTCCTCCATTGCCAAGAGAGGAAACAGCTGTAATCAGCTGAATCGGCGTTACTGCAATCCCCTGACCATACCCCATAGTTGCAAGTCCTACAGGTCCTGCTGTATTCTTGTTTTGCAAAATAGAAGTACCTTCTCCCGGAAAGTCAATTCCTGTTTTCCCGGATATGCCGAAAACGTCCATATATTTATAAAACTTTTGTATCCCCATTCTCTGCGCCAGCTTGACAAACACCGGATTGCAGGAGTTTCCGACTGCCTCTTGCAGAGTCTGCACGCCATGAGGCCGGTAAAATCTCCAGCACTTCAAAGTAGTGCCTGATACATTGATGGATCCGGTACAGCTGAATCGTTCTTTCACATTTGTAACACCTTCCTCCAAAGCCATTGATGTAGTAAGCAGCTTGAAAGTGGAACCCGGTTCGTAAACATCGCTGATCAGAGAATTTCTCCACATTTTGTTCCAGTATTCCAATTTCTCCGAATCCGGCATATGTTCCAGCTTTATTTTTTCTTTCCTGTTTAAAGGTACCTTTGAATTGTTCGGGTCAAAATCCGGAGTCTGTGCCAGAGCAAGAATATCTCCTGTTTTAGGCGCCATCATAATGCACAGAACTCTATCAGCACTGGTATTTTTCTGTACTGTTTTCAGAGACTTCTCTACGTAATGCTGAAGTGTCCGGTCAATTGTCAGCATCAGGCCAAGACCGCTTTGTGCCTGATTGTATTTTTCCTGCCCGTCTGCCAGACCTATTCCTTTAACATCCGTATTTTTAATCCATCTTCCCGGTGAACCGGACAGATACTGATCATACTTCAGTTCCAGTCCTGAAAGTCCGGAATTATCATCTGTAACACTTCCGAGTGTATGCGCTAAAAATGCCCCCTCTGGATAGCAGCGTTTCACATCTTCGGCAATTTCTATGCCCGGAAGCGCTTCTCTTCTGATTTGATCAGCTGTCTCTTTGTCTAAATTTTTGTCTACTTTTACTAGAGACTGCTGCTTTGTCACCAGTTTTCGTATTTCTTCCGGCTCTTGATTCAGATATTCTGACAGAATCCGTACAGTTTCAATTATCTGCGCTTTTTTATCTTCCTTTGTTTTTCCCATCGAAACATTTGCCGGTCTGGCCCATACAGTGTAGCATGTGGTACTGACAGCCAATTCTTTTCCGCAAGTATCGTAAATCGCTCCCCGCTTTGCTGCAATCGGCACATCTCTAGTCTGCTGCTCTTCTGCCATCTTAGAATACTCTGCACTTTTAACGATCTGTATCCAGCCCAGTCGGATACAGAGCATCGCGCATGCTGCAGACATCATAACAAAAGCAAGGATCATCCTTTTTCTGCTTTGGTTCAGCGGTTTTGTCATATCCCCTCCAAAATCTGTCAACGTGACTTTCGATGACTTTTCCTGCATAATAAAAGAATCCAGACAGCTTTTGCTGTACTTCTGAAGCTATCTGGTATCTTTTCCCTGTTTTCTTTTTTCTTTTGTCTGCTTTATTGTATTTGCACAGAATCACTTATATGCCTGTTTCTTCAAAGTATCTGCAAATCCTTTCTCCGGAATCTTTTCATCAGTCAAATAAACAATCTGCTTTGATTTCGGATATATCATCCCCTGTTTTCCTGTTGCTTTTTTTTCAATGGATTCAATATTATTCATACTGTAAATCTGAATCTCCAGATTTTCAATCTCTGCCTGAAGCGCATGATTTTCTTTTATCATCTGGTTTGTTTCGTATTTGATAGATGCAGCAAAAGCCGTTGTAATAATCAGCCCGATACAAAGGATTCCTACGACAACCGTCAACCCCAAAAGACGCAATTTGTCTTTTGCTGTGACGCTTTCTTTCTTCTTTGCCTTTTTTCTTGGCTTTTTCGGCTTCATATCAAAGCCGTACTTCTGATAATTTTCCTGATATTCATACCATTTTTCCGCTGCTATCATCTCTTACCTCATTTTTTCTACCACTCGAAGTTTTGCACTCCGAGCTCTCGGGTTATCCTCTAACTCTTTTTCCGCAGGAACAATAGGTTTCCCCTTTATCTTACGGATGTCCGCCTTTTTACCGCAAACGCATACGGGAAACTCTTTGGGGCATGTACATGGATTTGCTCTGGTCTGGAAAATATTTTTTACAATACGATCCTCCAGAGAATGAAATGTAATAATGCAAAGACGCCCTTTGTCTGCCAGCACATCACAAAACTCGCTTACAGCCCGCTCCAGTTGCCCCAGTTCATCGTTAACTTCAATACGGATTGCCTGGAAAGTCCGTTTCGCAGGATGCGGACCTTCTCTTCTTGCAGACGCCGGTACTGCCGCCTTTATGGTTTCTACCAGTTCACCCGTAGTCCTTAAGGGTTTCTCTTTGCGTCTCTGTACGATAAATTTACTGATTCTGGATGCCCACTTTTCTTCTCCGTATTTCTTTATTATCTCGGTCAGCTCTTTTTCTGTATAGTTGTTTACCACCTGCTCCGCAGTAAAAGAGTCCCCCTGATCCATGCGCATATCTAACGGTGCATCCTTCATATAGGAAAAACCTCTTTCTTCATTATCCAGCTGAAAAGAGGAGACACCCAGATCTAAAAGCGCCCCATTGATTTCCGGAATCTCTGCCTGTTTTAAAATTTCTTTAATTTCCGCATAATTGCTCTGTACAAAAATTTTTCTGCAAGGATAAGGCTTCAGCCGCTCTTCGGCAGCCTGCAGTGCATCTTTGTCCCGATCTATCCCGATAAGTGTCCCCTCCTTATCGAGCGCCCCACAGATCCCAGAGGCATGTCCGCCTCCTCCGAGGGTCCCGTCTACATAGATACCTTTTGGATCTATGTTCAAATTCTCGATGCATTCTTCGTATAAAACAGATGTGTGTTTAAAAATCATAATTCATCATACTTTCCGCAAGTTGACTTGGATCCATCTCAGCAGCATTTTCATTGCTTTCCCATTCTTCCTTGCTCCAAACCTCTATTTTTTCATATGCGCCTACAGTCACCAGTTCTTTCTGAATGTTTGCATACTGGCGAAGTTCCTGGGGCAGAGTCAATCTCCCCTGCTTATCAATCTCACATTCAACTGCCCCTGCATGGAAGTGCCGAGCCAGCTGCCTGGCCTTTGGATCGGCAGAAGGCAGCCTGCTTAACTTTTCCATGAATCTTTCCCACTCACTCATAGGATGAATTTCCAAACACTTGTCAATTGCTTTACTGACAATGCATTTGCTCCCCAATTCATCACGAAATTTAGCGGGCACAATCATTCTCGATTTGGCATCTATTGAGTTTTGATATTTGCCCACCAACATCTGATACCCCTCCTATAGTAGAGTGTCTCCATTTT
>CAUWJW010000176.1:0-5701 GCA_963558985.1 uncultured Clostridia bacterium
GCAGAAGGCAGTTACAGATATGACGAATGAACTTCTGCGGAAGAATGCACAGAACCTTAAGACTGCAACTGTAGAAACCGCCCGCCAGATGGAGCGGGGAATTGTAGACGTAGAGACACTGGAGCAGACCAATGAACTGCTGCTTTCTACAATTGATGAGGTTATGCAGATTCAGCAAGAAGGAAGACAGAAGCGAGAGGAAGCAGAACAGACGCTTCTGAAAATGGAGAACGACCTGAAGCAAAAAATGCTGCAGATACAGAAATAACAAAGAAAACAGCTTGAAAAAGGTGGGAAAGGGAGGCGTAAGCATGAAGGAACAGCCGATATATGTCATCGGTCATAAGAACCCGGATACGGATTCCATTGCATCTGCCATTGCCTATGCGGATATTAAAAACCGCATAGAAACAAGGAAGCACATTGCTGCCAGGGCAGGGCAGATTAATGAAGAAACAGAATATGTTTTAAAACGTTTTGGCATCGAAGCGCCGATTTACCTGTCTGATGTGGGAACGCAGGTAAAGGATATGGAAATTCGCAGGACGCCGGGCATGGACAAAGAGATTTCCATCCGCAATGCCTGGCGTACGATGAAGGAGACGGAAGCCGTTACATTGCCTGTAACAACGCCGGAAGGCCGGCTGGAAGGGCTGGTCACGACAGGGGATATTGCCAAATCCTACATGGATCTTCATGACAGCTTCTTTCTGTCAAAAGCGCATACTCGATTTGACAGCATTGCAAAGACAGTAGGCGGAGAAATTGTGGTGGGAGACGGAAAAGGTGTGTTTTCCAAGGGAAAAGTGATTATCGGTGCGGCCCATCCGGATCGCATGGAGACTTACCTGGAGCCGGGTGATTTGATTTTGCTGGGGGATCGTTATGAGGATCATCTGCGGGCTGTAGAACAGGGTGCAGGCTGCATGATTATATGTGTCGATGCAAAGGTCGGATACAGTATAAAGGCAATTGCAGAGAAAAATGGATGTGTGATTATTGCCACTCCTTACGACACCTTTACTGTAGCACGTCTCATTAACCAGAGTGTTCCGCTTCGGCACATTATGAAAAAGGACGGACTCATTACCTTTAAGACAGAGGACTTTACAGAAAACATCAAAGAGACTATGGCAAGCACAAGACACAGGGCTTTTCCGGTTTTGGACAAAGACGGATATTATGCAGGGACCATATCAAGACGTAACTTTATGGGAATGCAGAAGAAGCAGCTTATTCTTGTGGATCATAATGAAAAGAGTCAGGCCGTAGAGAATATTGAAGCTGCACAGGTGCTGGAAATCATTGACCATCACAGACTGGGATCCTTAGAGACGATTGAACCGATTGTTTTCAGAAACCAGCCGGTAGGATGCACAGCTACCATCATGCATCAGATTTATAGCGAAAAGGGTCTGGAAATTAAAAAACAGATTGCAGGAATCCTATGTGCAGCTATTTTATCCGATACACTTATGTTCCGCTCTCCGACTTGTACAGATGCAGACAAGGAAGCGGCAAAGGCGCTGGCAGAGCGGGCAGAGATTCAGATTGAACCTTTTGCAAGGGAAATGTTCCGTGCAGGAAGCAACCTTCTTGGAAAATCTCCGGAAGAAGTGTTTTTTCAGGATTTTAAAAAATTCATTGCCGGAGACCAGAGCTTTGGTGTGGGTCAGATCAGCTCTTTTGATGCAGGAGAGCTGGAACTTCTCCGGGAGCGTCTTGCACCGGTGCTTAAGGCGCAGTGCAGTTCGGCAGAGATGCAGATGGTATTTTATATGCTGACAAATATTCTGGAGGAATCTACGCACCTTATCTGCTTCGGAGAAGGCAGCCACAGGCTGGTGCAGGATGCTTTCGGGCTGGGACCGCAGGACAGCTACTGCCTGGAAGGCGTAGTATCCAGAAAAAAACAGCTGATACCTGCATTTATGGGGGCGCTGCAGGAGAGTGAATAGTTGTTCCCGCAGTTGATTGCAATACAGCAGTTATGATATAATGAGAAATCATAAAAACTATTGATTCAAAAAATAAAAAAGGAGACACATATGGGAGCTAAGTATAAACGAGTCCTTTTGAAAATCAGCGGTGAAGCGCTGGCAGGCGATGATAAATTCGGACTGAATGAAGCCATGCTCAAGAAGGTTGCGCTGCAGGTAAAAGAAGTCCATGATATGGGTGTGCAGGTAGCAGTCGTAGTCGGCGGCGGCAACTTCTGGAGAGGCAGGAGCAGTAAGAGTATGGATCGGGCTACAGCTGACTATATCGGAATGCTGGCGACAGTAATGAATGCTATGGCTCTTCAGGATGCCTGCGAAGCAGAAGGGCTTCCTACAAGAGTGCAGACTGCCATTGAAATGCGTGAAGTCGCAGAACCATATGTAAGAAGAAAGGCCATGAGCCATTTGGAACATGGCAAAGTTGTAATTTTCGGAGCAGGTACCGGGAATCCGTTTTTTTCTACAGATACAACTGCTGCGCTTCGTGCAGCTGAAATTGATGCAGAAGTTATCCTGCTGGCGAAAAAGGTAGATGCTGTATATTCGGCTGATCCGGAAGTTGATCCGGATGCTGTAAGATATGATGAACTGACCCATCAGGAAGTTCTGGAAAAAGGACTGGGCGTCATGGATTCTACAGCAGCTTCTCTGTGCAGAGATAATCACATTGATATCCATGTGTTTGGGATTGCAACGGAAGGCAATGTAATGCGTGCGGTATGCGGTGAAAAAATAGGAACCATTATTAAGTAAAACAAACAGGAGGAATCAGAATGAATGTAAATGTACAGGAAAATTTAGAAACGAAGATTGCAAAGAGCCTGGCTCTTTTAAAAGAAGAACTGGCAACTGTCAGAGCCGGCAAAGCAAATGCCGCACTGGTAGACCGGGTAATGGTAGAATACTACGGAACGCCCACCCCACTGAGAAACTTAGCAAATATCTCGGTACCGGAGCCGCGGACACTGCTTATTTCGCCATTTGATCCAAAGGCTATTCCTGAGATTGAAAAAGGAATCAACAAAGCAGACATCGGCATTACACCTGCAAATGACGGAAAAGTAATTCGTCTGACGATTCCGCAGGTGACTGAAGAGCGGAGAAAAGAACTGACAAAGACTGTAAAGAAAATCGGAGAAGACACAAAGGTGGCTGTCCGCAACCTGAGAAGAGAAGCCAACGATGAACTGAAGAAGGAACAGAAACACGGTGATCTTACAGAAGATGATCTGAAAGAAGAACTGGAACATGTACAGAAGACAATCGATAAAGCAGTAAAGGATATCGATGGTCTGGTAGCAGATAAAGAAAAAGAAATTTTAGAAGTATAAGTCGTACTGATTACAGATAAACAAGAAAGCATACAGATGTGGTTCAGAAGTGGCCACATCTGTTTCATAGGGGAGAGTCATGCTAGATAAGAATCGTATGCCTGTCCATGTTGCAATTATTATGGATGGGAACGGCAGATGGGCAAAAAAACGGAACCTGCCCCGTGTGGCAGGGCACAATGCCGGTATGAAGGCTATGAAAAAAATCGTAGATCATTCGGATAAACTGGGGATCCGGTATCTGACAGTCTATGCCTTTTCCACAGAAAACTGGAAACGGTCTGCTGCAGAGGTGACAGGAATTTTTAAACTTCTTGTTGCTTATGTAAACAGCGAACTAAAGGAACTGATACGAAACAATGTAAAAGTCAATGTCCTGGGGGACTACTCACAAATTCCGGAAGACGCAAAAAAAAGTCTGGAAAAAACCCTGGAAGAAACGAAGAATAATACAGGACTGCAGTTTAACATTGCACTGAATTACGGCGGTCGGGATGAAATACGGCGCGCTGTATGCTCTCTGGCGCAGAGAGTAAAAGACCGTGAGCTGGAACCCGAAGAGATAACCGAAGATATGATAGGGGATTGCCTTTTTACCGGGAAAGAACATGCAGATACGCCGGATCCGGAACTTGTAATCCGCACCAGTGGTGAGATTCGGCTCTCTAACTATCTTCTGTGGCAGACGGCATACAGTGAACTGGTATTTACAGAAGTACTGTGGCCTGACTTTACGCCGGAGGAGTATGAGAAAGCGATCAGTGAATATCAGAGCCGGGACAGGCGGTTCGGCGGGAGGTAGAGATGAAGACAAGAATTTTATCAGGGCTGATTATGGTGCCGCTGCTGGCGGTTTTGTATTTTGGGGGCTATGTACTCATGGCTGCCTGTTTTTTGATCGGTATTATGGCAGTAACCGAATTTTACCGCGGATTTGAAGCCATGGGAATGAAACCGTGTTATCCGGCTGCCTATGCAGCAATTACAGGGCTATATGCCATCAATATGTTTACAAATGACTATCACTGGTATATGGTCTGGTTTTTCGGATGCGTGCTTATAAGTCTTTTGTATTTATTCCGCATTGAAGAACGAAGACTGGAAGACGGACTTGCCACACTGACCGGAATCTTTTATATCGTCTTTTTCTCCTATCATGTCCTTTTAGTAGATAAGAAACAAGAATACTCGATACTGGTATGGCTGATTGTGCTGACTGCATTTGGAACAGACATTATGGCATATTTTTCCGGTGTCTTTTTCGGAAAGCATAAGCTTTGCCCGAAAATAAGTCCAAAGAAAACGATCGAAGGTTCAATCGGAGGCATTTTGGGAAGTGTAATCCTGAGCGGACTTTTCAGCTGGATTTTTATTCCCAGACTGCTGATTCACTGTGTGATTATCGGTCTTTTAGGAGGAATTGTATCGCAGTTCGGAGACCTGACAGCATCCATCTTTAAGAGAAAGATGGGGATTAAAGATTACGGAAATCTGATTCCGGGCCATGGGGGAATTTTAGACCGCTTTGACAGCGTTTTGTTTACAGCTCCAATGGTGTATTACTATATTATTTTAATACTGGGGTACAAAGGATGAAAAAGTTAATTGTATTTGCGGCAGCAGTGATTTGTTTTACAGTGATTTTCGCAGGGTGCGGACAGAAAGAGCAGCAGGCAGAATCTGTACAGAATGAAGAAAAAACAGCAGAGCAGGTAGTAAAGGAGTATTTTGCATACTGGGGGAACCGGGACAAAGACTCAATGGATCGGCTGCTCATTGAAAGCCAGCGGGTAGAGGAAGACGATCCGGACATCAGCCTGGTTACAGCTCTTACTGTCAACAGCTGCATAGAAGTGGCTGATGAGCTGAAGGAAGAGTGGGATCCGGAGCTTTATCCCGATCCGTATGACTTTACTTATGTAGATGTGGACTTTGATATTGCCTTTGAAGGAGGAGAAGGTTCGGGATACTCAGACGGAAATTATCAGACCCGGTTTTTCCTCATTAAAGAAACAGAAAATGCTGAATGGAAAATTGTAACATGGGGACTTGGTTGATATGAAGAAAATTGCCATATTGGGAAGCACCGGTTCCATCGGAACACAGGCGCTGGATCTTATCAGAGAGAATCGGGATAAGTTTTCTGTATCTGTTCTTTCCTGCAGCAGAAGAATCGGGACTTTGCAGCAGCAGATTCAGGAATTTGAACCGGAAATGGTGGTAGTAGAGCGAGAAGAAGATGCCGGAAAGCTGACAGCCGAATACCCGCATCTGCAGGTGGAATTCGGAGAAAAAGGGCTGATTTGTGCAGCTGAGAGCGATTGTGATATGATTCTCAATTCGCTTATGGGGATACGCGGTCTGCTACCC
>CAUWJW010000177.1:0-5680 GCA_963558985.1 uncultured Clostridia bacterium
GTGCGTAAGTCTTGAAATTGTTTTCTTATCTTACACACTTTATTTTACACCCTCTATATAGGTACCTTCTATGACTATTTTGCAGCGGATATTATTGGGAAGAGCGGCCCGGCACTGATCATCATTACTATTTTAATTTGCATTCCTAATATTTTTAATGGTGCTACCTCTATTAGGGAAGGCATGCACCTTGCCCCTGGTCTGGATATTATAAAAGCTGCTGATTCTTGGTTATTATCTGTATTTAATTATCTTGGCTTCGGATCCTCTGGATGGTATCTTTCCTGCCTGCCTATGGAAAAATTCTGGATAGTACCCGTCAGGCTGTTGTAGGCCGGGTTATACACAACATCAAGAAAAAGGCATAATTTGCATCTATAAGTTTAAAGGCGGTCTCCTGTACGGACACCACCTTTTACCCATCCTATATTTTACTCATTCCCGGAGTTCTTTTAATACTTGGTTAAGGGCATCCACTACATAATAGAGTTCTTCCTTTGTATTAAAATATCCGAAAGAAAATCGAACCGTTCCCTGTGGAAAGGTACCCAGTGTCCGGTGGGCATGCGGCGCACAATGAAGACCGCACCTGGTCATAATCCCAAATTGCTGCTCCAGTATATAACTAACCTCTGCATTATCTGCTGCAAGAAGATCTAGAGAAACCACTGCGCAGCGACCTTCACTTGACTGCCTCCCAACCAAACGTACGCCTTTCATATTTAACACATCTTCCAAAAATTGTCCAGTCAGTTCCTCCTTTTTCCCCTGGATTGCTGCAATCCCTTCCTTTTTAATAAATTCTAAAGCATGCCCCATCCCAATGATCCCCGGAAGATTAAGGGTTCCAGGCTGAAATTTATCCGGTAAAAAGTCTGGCATGCTCTCTAAATCAGACACGCTTCCTGTTCCTCCTGCTATGAGTGGTTCCATCTGCGCTGCTGCCTGATCTGTAAGAATCAGGCCTCCGATTCCCTGAGGTCCCATTAGTCCTTTGTGTCCCGGAAATACCAATATATCAATATGGTTTTGTTCCATATCAACGCTGCAACTTCCTGCACTTTGAGATGCATCTACTGCAAAGCATACAGAGTGCCTACTACAAATTTTTCCAACCTCTTCAATCGGAATCATAGTACCACATACATTAGAAGCGTGAAGCATAAGAACCAGTTTAGTCTCTTTGCGTATCAAGGCTTCAAATTTCTTAATATCTAACTCCCCTTCTCTATTGCAGGGTGCCTCTTCCCAACATATGCCCTGCTCCTTCAACTGGGTCAAGGGCCTTACAACTGCATTATGCTCTATTGAAGTTGTAATTACATGATCACCTTTTTTCAGTATGCCTTTTAAAACCATATTGAGTCCAGCTGTAGCTCCCGGGGTAAAAACTACACCCTGAGGCTTTGAAAAGCAGAACATTTCACACAGCATCTCTCGTACAGCAATTACTTTGCCCTCTACACTGTATGCATCCTGATAACTTCCTCTACTGATATTATAGCCATTCTGCTCAATATGTCTGCCTATAGCAGTTCCCAATCCTGGCGCCTTTGGAAAAGACGTGCTACCATTATCACAATATACATGTCTCATAATCTCTCCTTATTAATTCACTCCTTTGTCTGATACCCGAATTGTTTCAAAACAAAATATTTAAAAGTTTCCGCAGTAGGCGACATGGTCACTTTATCATCATAAACTAAATAAAAATCTCTTTCTGTATTGTAATCTTCCAGTTCAAATATGAGGTAGTCCCTGTCGCGGCGTTCTCTATCTGCCGCTATTTCCGAAATAATAGATACTCCCATTCCGCCAGCTACCGCTTGCTTAATAGCCTCCATGCTGTTCATTCTAGCTGCAACGGTAAGTGATGCGGGCAAAATTCCCTTGGTCTGCAACTTTTCTTCAAAGTTTACTCTTGTAGCAGATCCTTGCTCACGCATAACAAAGGGTTCTTCTATGACTTCTTTTAAATTCACAGCCCTCCCCTTCTTTTCCCGAAAATAAGCAGTATCCGGAGTAATAAGCACCGCTTTATCCTGCATAAGAGGTTTATAGGTAAGCCCATCCTCTCTTCTACCCCCAGTAAATCCTATCTCCCCTTTATGTTCCGCCAAGTTTTCAAGCGCCTCATCTGTATCTGACTGCTCCAGATAAAAGCGAGCATCGGGATATTCCTTTATAAAGGCTGACATAAGAGTTGGAACCATATACTCACCAGGAATACTGGATGCCTGTATCTCAATAATTCCATTTATACTAAGACAAAAATTCTGCAGAGAATATACAGCCTGCTCCCTGGTATTGAGCATAGATAAAGCATACTCATAAAAAAGTCTGCCTTCTGCTGTAGGGAGTGCTTCTCTTCGACTTCGATCAATAAGCTGCATCTGCAGTTCCTTTTCCAGTGTATTAATATGCGCACTTATGGTGGGCTGTGTTAAATAAGTAGCGTCCGCTGCCTTTGAAAAACTTTTATGCTTTATTACATTTACAAAAGCCTCTATTTGTTTAAAATCCATAATGCCCTCCTCACTGATATCGAACTCTGACATCCCCAGTCTTTTTCGTTAGTTTCTCCCTGTCTGCATATTCCAGAAGCATCATGGCATATTTCCTTGATGTCCCAATCGCATCCCGGTATTCTGCCAATGTAATTTGACCCTTTTCATCCAAAATTTTTTTCAGTAGAGACATTGCCTGCTCCATAGCTTGACTATGGATATAATTTTGGTAGTCAATCTTTTTTAGTTTCCCATCAATACATAACCCCTCTATCATTTGTTTTGCCAAATCCTTATTTCTAAAACCACCAATCAGTTTATCCATTTCCGGAAAGAAATAACCTGCCTCCTTGTATTGCTTTTCGATCTGCTCTCTCATATGCAGTTGCTCCTTCGTATAAGCTATAGTGAAACTACTGCTCATAATCAGATTTTCGGATGATTTTAAAATGCCTCTCTGCAGAAATACTTCCGTTAAACGCTCCATAAACTTTGTATCCGACAAGTGTAAGCTATCTTTAAGACGCATACGAAACTCTTCCCTCTCCATTCCCGCCTTGATAGGATTCTTTGTATGAAACGTCTGCAGAATTTTCTTTCCCTTTTCTCCTGCCGCCCGGATATATTCCTCATGCACAAAAATATCATGTTCCAGACAGCAGGCTCTTTTCTCTTGAACTAGTTGCTGCATAATATTAAGAACTTCACTTGAAAGTTTCCCACATCTTTTTGCAATGTCCTCAACAGGAATAAAATTACAGCTTTCCTCTAGCAAGATCTGTTCGGCTAAGTCTTTTTCGTCGCCTTGATCCTTAATTTTAAAAATAGAAATGGTGGCCTCATTAAACCGTTTCCTTTTCTCCGGGCATGCATCCAAAACCCTGCCTCCTCCAATTGATTCCATTGGAGAATAAAAACGAAGAATAAATCGATCCCCTGTTTTCACAGCAATTTCCTTTTCTAGACGGAGCTGTGCATAGCCGCTCTGCCCCTTCTTCAGTTCTTCCTGCTCTAACAGTACCGCTTTACATAAAGCTTCTGCAGAACCATAATACAAATGGAACCTACTCCCGTTTTGTAAAACTCTTTTTGTTTCTTCAAACATATCGATCCGCACATCCAGCATTCTGGTATTTTTCATAGAATAAGGCGCTGCCAGAACATCTCCGCGCTGAATTTCCTCTTTTTTGATATTGGAAAGGTTTACCGCCGTCCTCTGGCCAGCCAGTGCAGTCTTAACCGGCTTTCCATGTACCTGCAGGGTTCTTACTTTTACTTTTTTCTGTGATGGATAGATCATAGCTTCATCTCCCACCTCAATACTGCCTTCTGTAAGTGTTCCAGTTATAACTGTCCCAAATCCTCCTATCGTAAAAACTCTATCTACCGGAATACGTAATAATTCCTTTTCTTCCCGTCTGTCTTCACATGCTCTGGCCATCTGACAAACAGCCTCTTTTAACTGCGAAATATTCTGCCCAGTATAAGAGGAGACCTCAATAAGTTGTGCTCTCTCCAAAAAAGTCCCTTTCATAGATGCCCCTATATCCTCTTTGACCAGTTCCATCCATTCTGCATCTACCATATCCGCTTTTGTCAACACAATAATTCCCCTTTTGATCTGGAGGCTCTCCAGAATCTCTAAATGCTCTTTTGTCTGAGGCATAATTCCTTCATCTGCTGCAATAACAAAAAGGACCAGATCTATACCTCCCACACCCGCTAGCATATGCCTTACAAATTTTTCATGGCCCGGCACGTCAATAATTCCAATATCCATCCCTTCTTCATTGGGAAGCTCTGTAAATCCCAGTTCTATGGTAATGCCCCTTTGTTTTTCTTCCTTTAGCCGATCTGTATCTGTGCCTGTCAGCGCCTTGATCAGGCAGGTTTTTCCATGGTCTACATGCCCTGCTGTCCCCACAATTACACGCTTCATGCCTTTTTTCCTCCTGTAAGGCTATTTACAGCCTCCTTAACTGCATTTACAATTTCTTCCTCTTCATCCCACCAGATAGTCCGCACATCAAAATAAATACGTTCTTTTATAATACGACAAATCACAGGTAATTCCCTGTTCCTCAACAAACGCTCCATTTTTTCAGCAGGCAAAGGCCCTTTAAGGGCGGTTGCCCATCCTTCCAAAAGAACTGTAGGCGCTGATCCACCCCCTACCTGACCTTGAACAGGCATCACTTCTGCCTCACATCCATCACAGGAATTCAGTGCATCTGCCAGATTTTGTGCCCGCACTTTTAATATCTCAGGAGATATGGTTAGCATCTGTAATACTGGAATCTGACTTTTTGCTTTTTCCAGGTCCAAATAGATCCTGAAGGTTTCTTCTAAAGCAGCCAATGTCATCTTATCTATTCTAAGTACACGTGCCAGAGGATGCTTTTTCATTTTATCAATCTGCTCCTTCTTACCAGCCAAAATACCAGCCTGTGGACCCCCTAAAAGCTTGTCTCCACTAAACAAAATTACATCAATTCCCGTTTTTAAACTCTTAACTACTGTAGGTTCGTGGATTCCGTAATTTTCAAGATCTGCCAGAAGGCCACTTCCCATATCATAAATAACCGGCAAATCTTTTTTCTCTCCCAGAGAGACTAGTTCTTCCAAACTGGTTTCAGCTGAAAACCCAACAATGCGGTAGTTGCTGGTGTGTACTTTCATTAAAGCGGCCGTTTCTTGGTCAATTGCCTCTTCATAATCTTCCAAACGGGTCTTATTGGTAGTTCCTACTTCAACTAGTTTTGCACCGCTTTGTTCCATAATCTCAGGAATTCGGAAAGACCCTCCAATTTCTACCAATTCGCCTCGTGAAACAATCACTTTACTGCCTTCTGCCATTGCAGAAAGGCATAGCATAGTAGCGGCAGCATTGTTATTTACAACCATAGCAGCTTCTGCCCCTGTAATTTTTGTAATCAGGCGTTCTACATGATCATGCCGTGACCCTCTTGCCCCTTTTTTTACGTCATATTCCAGTGTAGCGTATCCTTGCGCAATTCTTACTATATTCTTACAAACTACTTCTGACAGCCTAGCTCTCCCCAAATTTGTATGCAGCACAACACCAGTTGCATTAATTGCCTTCGTCAGGCTGTGTCTTTTTTTCTGTCGGATCCTCCGCATGATTTTTTCTATTATGATTTTCTTATCCGAAA
>CAUWJW010000178.1:0-5619 GCA_963558985.1 uncultured Clostridia bacterium
TGCCATGGCAGGTGTCAGTTCACCCATCATCGAATTTGCATTAAGGATTCCAATGACGCCTACCACAATATCCACATACTGCATATTATGCATGATAGCATTTTCACCCGTTGCCCCATCGTCTGCCCCTGCCCGGAGCATCTGCCCTGTAGCCGCCGAATTGGTACCCAGCGCCACCACCCGGCACTGAGGGACTGCCTCCTTCAGCCGTTCAACAATAGCCTTTCCAATTCCTCCGCCCTGTCCGTCCACAACTGCGATTATCATCTTCAATCCGCTCCTTATCCTAGAATAGATTAATTCTATCATATTTTTTTTATGAAAAGCAATGCACTTATCTGCACGCATCTGCTAATACAGCAGCCTGTCTCTCACATTTTCAAAGGTTTCAGCCTCTAAATTGCGCACTTTGTGAATTCCCGATCCCAGAGGTGCCAGCACCCCCAGCCGAACGGAAATAATTCCCTTTTTCATCCGCTTCCGCATACCTGCCCTTTCCTCAGCAAACTCCACCTTTTCTGTTTTCAGGCGCACCTCTGTTTTTGTATAACTGCCGCCTGTCAGAACAATAACCTTTTCATCCCCTGCCATTGCACTGTTCTTATACTCCAGAACCACTGATCCCGCTGCAGCTGCAAGAAAGATAAAACCGCCTGCCACAATACAGATGCGCAGACCTGCAGACTGCGTCCATGGAAACCAGGATGCCGCAAAGGCTGCCAGTGCAAAGAAAAACCGAAGACACAGGAAAAAATAGGGCAAGGCCCGAGGAGGCGCTCCCGCCGGCACAGCACGCCCCTTTACTTCCGGCAGAAAATCCTGCACAAATCCATCAAGCCCAGCCTTTGGCAGCACCGGATAAAACATGGAAGTCTCTGTCTGATCCCCTTCTAATCCATCTCCATATCCCACTGCAAAAATTTCTAAGATACCCCAGCCGAACATCCGCATCAAAAGCGGCTGGCTGTAGGAAATGCCGCTGACTTTTTCTTTTATGATTGTATGTGTCTTCCGTGTCAGCAGCCCGTACTCGATAAAAATCGAATCCCCCCTGTCTGTCACACAAAATCCGTAATACCTGATGACACTCAAAAGAGTACTGACAGCTGTGCCAATCAGGTACAATCCTGCAAGAACCAGCCCAACGAAAACAGGCGCAGAAAAATCCAGCAGCCAGTGCAGAAGCAACGCTTCCCCATCAATATTCTTTTCCATAAAAACTTTTGAAAAAATACTGATGCCAATCCCTGTATAGGTAATAAGCTGGACAACAATCAGCACTTTTGAACGCAGCAGCCCCATTAAAAGAATTTCTTTTACAGAGGCTGCTCTGGATACTGTATGTTTAAAGCGGCTGCCCGGCTCATCTGCAATCTCCGGCTCCTGACTCTCATTTTCCAGAAGCAGAGCCTTTAACTCCTGCGCCCGTGGATATTTCAGCACAATTTTAATTTTTCCAGAAGCATCGCCGCTGATGCTCCCGGAGTTGTCAATCTCTGTACTGCAGACTCCTGCCAGACGAAAAATAAACCCCTGTGTAAAGTCCACTGTCGTAATGCTCGCCAGAGGAACCTCCAGCTTTTTCTTTTTGAGCCAGCCGCTCTCCACATAAAAGCTTTTATCATCCACACTGTACCGGGTGCACAGATACTGAATCAGCCTTTTTACAGGCGCAAACAAAACAAGGATTAAAAGCATACTGTTCTGCCACAGAATTTCTGTATCCCGCAGAAGAAGATACAAAATCCCTGCGCCTAAGAGAAGTCCGAAGTCCCGAAAAAAATGTTCAAAGATGAACAGAAAATGTCCCCGTTCCGGTCCGAATCTCATTTCCCGTCCCTCCCTGAATCCTGATACTCCCGCATTTTTCTTTCCTGATACTCAAGACGGCTGTAAAGCCTTGCTTTTAAATTCTCTGCGATTTTTTCTGCCGTACTTTTTGTCAGGCACTGGATCTTAAAATTGTCACTTGCCAGTGAAAGCTCCACGTCATAAAGACCCAGACTGCGTTTTACCGGCCCCTGGCTCAGTGTAATATGCTGGATCCGAATAAGCGGCACGATACTGTTTGTAATAAAAAAGATGCCGTGCCGTATTTCTGCCTTGTCTTCGGTGATCCGGTAACCCCATTGCTTATATTCAATGATGGGATAGAAAAAAATGCCTGCCAGCTTATAGAGCAGAAAGATCGCCAGCCCCAGGTGCAGAAGCTGCTTCCACTTTTCTGTCTCCCACAGGTGTCCGCCCGCCATCCCTATTGCGGTGCAAACAATCAGGGCTATGACAAATCCCATAATGCGGCTGATTCTCCATGCAGTAATCGCTTTTTTATCCGGTTTGCTGTATTCCATCTGCCTTACCACCCTCTGCTATAATCACGGAAACATTCCAGACACACCTTCTTTCCGTCTTGAAGGCGCATTTTCGTTTCCGGCGCGCCTTCCCCGCAGAGTTCACAGATGACCGTATTTAAGCTTCTTGCTTCTTCCGGCAGTTTATATCTGGTTTCTGTCACTGTAAAAATTTCTTCCAAAGGTCCGTTGAGCACATAGTCGATGTACGCCTTTCCCTTCTTTCCGCCTTCTTTCTTGGGCTTTGCTATGAGCCGGAAGCTTCCTCCTGATTTGCGGTTGTAAAAATTAAAGGCCATTTTTCCTGTACCGTAATAAATCAGGTTCCCCTTCCCCATGGTACATCCTAAAATAGCCTGCACTGCATCAACACCGCATGCATCGTTTTCTGTCACACACACCACTTCTTCATCCTGTGAAAACCGGATACCAAGACGCTGAATCGCTTCCATACAGGCTCTCACGCCCAGTGCGATGCCCCCGCATTCATGGCCGTGAAAAGCAACGGCTTTTTCCCATAATGCTATGTTCATTGTTTCCTCCTTTTTTACATTTCAAAAATACTTGCTCATTATTATAACATTTTTTCGCAGTCAAAGGGATAAAAGTGCTCTTTTGTACGCAGACTAGGAAAAAAAGGAGTGTTACAGATTATGTTTAAACATGAAAAAGAGTTTTTGCACCCTGTAAGGGTTGACGGTCCGAATCCCACTTATGCGGCTATGATGCAGGAGCAGCTGGGCGGTCCGCAGGGGGAGCTGAAAAGTGCGCTTCAGTATTTGTCCCAGAGTATGCGCATTAAGGATCCGGAAATCAAAGATCTGTTTTTGGATATTGCGGCAGAAGAGCTCTGTCATCTGGAAATGATCAGTGCTACGGTGAATATGCTCAATGGTCATGAGCTGGATGCAAAGCATGCTGACATTGGCAGTATTGAGGCCCATGTGCTTACGGGTCTGACCCCTATGCTTGCCAATGCCAGCGGCTATTTGTGGACGGCTGCTTATGTAAATGAAACGGGAGATCTTGCGGCAGATCTGCTTTCGGATATTGCCAGCGAGCAGCGTGCGAAGGTGGTCTATGAGTATCTCCACCGTCAGATTAACGATTCCGGTGTGCGTGAGACCATTGAATTTCTTCTGGAAAGGGAGGAAGCGCACAACACTATGTTCCGTGAAGCGTTTAACCGCATCCAGGACTCCGGTTCCCAGAAAAGCTGGGGAAATACTGAGTATTCCAGGATTTATTTTGATCTGTCCTCTCCCGGCGGACAGGCCTTTGATCCGGCAAAAGACAAGCCGGCTGAATTTCGGCTGTAAAATCTTCCTTTTACTAGGAGCCATGCTGCACTTCAGCCCGGCTCCGTTTTATTTTTATTTTTATTTTCTATTACTATTATTTCTTTCATTTTTTTTAACTATTTTGTTATTTATTTATTTAATGATACACTAAATCTACGGATAAATTCTTTCACATTACTATTTTTAGGAGGGTTAAATGAAAAATTCAAACCATTTTAAAGGCAAACTCAAATTAACAATAACAACTTTTTTGTTATTTACTCTTCTTTTCACTTTTGCCGGATGCTCAAATAGTGACAAAACTGCTGAATCCAGAGATTCTATTCCAACAATTAATATGGCCTGGGATTTTGACTTGCATGCAGCCGCTCTTCTTGCCGCTGTATCTAAGCAGGATTCTTTTAAGGATTCTGGCTATTATCTGAAAGCAGTTGTAGAAAAAGAGCAGTATGAACTCTGTAAGGCCGATGGTACAAAAATGGCGCTAATTAATACAATTGTTACAAAAGGAAGTTCTGAAACCGCTGTTATGATGGGACAGGGGGAAATCGACTGTTGCGTAAATTCCTCCACTGGAATGATGGGTGGTATTGATCAGGGTACAGACATTAGATTTTTATGTCCGATTCATGTAGATGGTATCAGCCTAGTTGTAGATCCTGACTCCCCGATTGACAGTTGGAAAGATTTTATGTCTTACATAAAGGGCTCTCAGGTTCCAGTAAAGGTTGGCTATCATTCTCCGACAAGCGCCCCTCGTGTTCTGATCCAAAAGGTAATGATGGATGCCGGTTTGGACGTGTCTGAAGATCCTGAAAATATGGAAGCGGATGTAACTCTTGTTAACCTCAATGGAAGCAAAAATCTACTTCCGTCTTTGAGCAATGATTTAGTAGATGCATGGGTAGGTCCTTCTCACCATCCCGAAATGGCTGAAAATGAAAGTGTTGGCAAAATTGCCGTTAAGCTTGCAGACTTCCCTCCAAAGGGACAATGGCTTGATTTCCCATGCTGTGTGTTTGCTGCAACAGATGAACAGATAGAAAAGAACCCTGAAATTTACGATGCCATGGTGGATCTTTTAACTTACAGCGCCAACTGGTGTCAGGAAAACAAAGAAGAAGCTGCTCCAGTTCTTTCTCAAATTGTTGGGATCCCAGAAGAAGTAGTAAAGGAGGCTTCTATTGTATATACGACTTCTCCAACAAAGAACTGGTATACAGGAGAAAAATTATATGTTGATATGCTCAACACCTTGGGAATTTTTGAGGGCGATATGAAGGGCAAAACATATGACGAAGTCAAAGACAGCTTGTTCTACTTTGATTTCCTGGAAAATTAGTATACTCCATATATACTAAACGCTTGAAAATGATAGAATATTTAGAGGCAGCTGCAAAGATGCCTCTAAATAAGCTTTCATCGCCTTTCAAGGGACTATGAACGTTACTGCTACATAATTACAAGAGGAAACAATAACATGAGCAAAACGCTTCGTTCACTACTTATTTCATTTTCAGGACCTGTCCTAATTATTTTAATCTGGATACTTTGCGCTCATGCAATAGACAATAAACTTGTGCTTCCACAATTGAATCTGGTTCTTCAACATTTTTTGCATCCGCTAACAAATCTCATCGGGCTTGGCAATCTACTGAAAAGTGTATTTATCAGTTTGCTTCGCGTATTTCTAGGATACAGCGTTGCTGTTTTACTGGCGATACCTATCGGCGTTCTGATGGGCTATAATAAAACCGTTTATGGGCTGTTAAATTCTGTAATCAGTCTATTCAGACCAATCCCCCCGATTTCATGGGTGCCTTTGGTATTAGCCTGGTTTGGGGTAACAAGTATCGCAACAATTGTCGGATTGACACAGGGGCCATCATACGTATTTTTTAACAACTTCAAAATATCTATGACCTTTATTATTTTCCTCGGAGCTTTTTTCCCAATTGTTACCAGTT
>CAUWJW010000179.1:0-5540 GCA_963558985.1 uncultured Clostridia bacterium
TAGACAGAGAGTCCGCAATTGCATCAGCCTGCTCTTTTGTCGTACTGTCCAAAAGAAATACCTCTATAGAATCATAGTCCTGCCGGATCATCGTGGCAGCTGTATTGATATTAATCACAATTACAAAAAACAGACCTAAAATCAGCAGCATGGCTGTAATAGCAAAAATAGAAGCCAGTGTCATCGCTCTATTTCTGAAAACCTGTATGAAAGCCTGTTTGATCGTATAAAAAAAACGTCTGAACATGGTTAAAAGTCTCCCTTTTTCAGTTTCTGATTAAGCTCTCTTCTGTGCTGGAGTGTATCAGTTGTTACCTCCATACCCGCAAGAGCCTCCTCAAATGCATAAGCCCCTACATCATCTCTGACAATACGCCCCTTTTCAATGGCAATGACCCTTTTGTTCATCTTATCCACAATGTCCTTGGCATGTGTAACCATTACAATCGTAGTGCCTCTCAAATTAATCTGCTCTAAAAGCTGCATAATCTCCCATGCCGTTTCCGGGTCCAGATTCCCGGTAGGCTCATCGGCAATTAAAATTTTAGGATTGTTGGCAATGGCTCTGGCAATGGCAACTCTCTGCTGCTCTCCGGCAGACAGTTCATTTGGATACTTGTGCGCTTTTGTGCCGATTCCCACCAGACTCAGAATCTGCGGCACCTGTTTCCTGATTTTTCGCGGCGATTGGTGTACGATCTCCATTGCAAAAGAAACATTTTCAAATACAGTTTTCTTTGGCAGCAGCCGGAAATCCTGAAAAACAATTCCCACATTTCTTCTCAGTTTTGGCACTTGCCTATTTGAAAATTTAGTTACATCCTGACCTTTTACTTTTATAGATCCCTTATCCGCATCAATCTCTTTTAAGATCAGCTTTATAAAGGTAGACTTCCCCGCTCCGCTGGGTCCTACCAGAAATACAAATTCACCCTTGTTGATCCTGACACTGACATTGTCAAGACCTATATTGGATTTATAACGTTTTGTCACATTCTCAAAAACAATCATTAAATGTCAAAACCCCTTTCCTGCTGTGTTATCCCATTTCATTAGTGTACTATACTCTGCTCTGTTTTTCAAACAATTCTCGCCAGTATTCCTCAAAACGCTACAATGATACCACCAGCAGGTGAACATTACGTGAAGGTAATTTCCTGCAAAAACAAGAAAAAACTGCTGTACTCCGGGAGTTTTCCCGCTTTGTACACCAGTTTTTTCCATAAAATTTTATTTATTCTTCATATTGAATGCGAAGTTCAATTTCATCAGGCAGTTCTGCAAGATCCGTCTTTGCAACTCTGGTCGGATAGGTAACAACCTGTGCCAAGGCCTTCTCTTTTTCCGGATCCTTAAAATCTGCATACACCACCAGATTCGATCTTCCTTCCTTTTCTTCCAGAATCATTCTGTCAATCTCAAGCTCAAATCCGGAAGTCGGTTTTTCTCCTCTGGTAACAATCACATAGATCTCCTCTTCTGCAACACAGGCAAGGGCCCGCTCCAGTGTCCTGTATTCGGGAATAACCTGACTGGAAATTTCCTGAGGTATCTGATTCTCACTCAATATTCTGAATTCCACCTTTTTCTCTTCCTTCAGCATTTTCACTGTGATCAGCCCTGCTGCCAGAACTGCAATCATAACAACAACAGCTACAGCAATCCATTTCTTTTTTTTCCCCGGCTTCCAACACTTCTTTTCCTTTTCTTCCAAAGTAAAAACTCCCTTCCGTCCTAATCTTTAATTAAGATTATTCAGGAAAGGAGCCTGTTATTCCTGTTTTCAGGAAACCTCTAATATACTTCTTCCTCGGTTTCCGGTTCTTCCGGAACAGACAGTGTCTGTGCAATCTGATCAAACGCTGCCTCTGCTGCCTGCACATCTTCTTCTGTGGTCCAGCAGATCAGCTGTACATAGTAGTCTTCTATCTCCGCACAGTAAATCGTATAGGACATTGCCTGCTCTTCCACTTTCCCGGTAAGCACTGTACGGCAGGCATCATAACCGCCTAGCCGAATTCTTTCCACCTCTCCGGCTTCATCTTCATCTACATTTCTTTCCATGTTTTTTATAACTAATCTGTTATAGCCTTCCAATCCGGCTTCACTTGAAAAATTATATTTGTACTCGCTGATCAGTACAATGTAATTTCGGGAGCCCTTGGATAATGATAGCGATGCATCCTGAATGTCCAGAAAATTTTTTGCTTCTTCCCAGCTTTCATCAGCAGTCAGGCAGAAAAGTCTATCCTCTGACACAAATATCTTTTCTTTTGCAGAAGGCTGTAAAATTCCCTGTTCCGATTGCTTGTCCGGCTCCGTATTCCCGCTGTTTTCAAAAGGCAGACTGCAGGAGGAGAGAACCAGACACACCGTCAGGATCAAAAACAGAATCCATGTTCTTCTTTTCATTTTTGTTTCTCTCTTTTATCTCTTAATCCTCTACAGCAGAGATTTTGCTGCTGTTACAATATCGGCTGCTGTCATGCCGTATTTTTTCTTTAATTCTTCCGGTTTCCCCGACTCTCCGAAAGTATCCTGCTGCCCTACAAATGCCATTTTTACCGGGGCATTCCTGGTAATTACTTCTGCAACGGCACTTCCCAGTCCTCCAATCACAGAATGCTCTTCTGCAGTTACTATTCTGCCCGTTTCCTGTGCCGCCTTGATAAGGATGTCTTCATCGATCGGTTTAATGGTATGTATGTCAATAACCCGAACATCCACACCTTCTTCTGCAAGCGCTTCTGCTGCAATCACAGCTTCATTCACCATAATGCCTGTTGCAATGACGGTCAGATCTTTTCCCTCTCGTACACAGTTTCCCTTTCCCAGCGTTACTTCCGCATCACCGCTGTAAAATACAGGAACTGCTGCTCTCCCCAGACGAATATAGCAAGGTCCCTCCATTGCAATAGCCTGCTCCAGCAGCTTTCCTGCGGAAACACCATCAGATGGATTAATCACTGTCATAGCGGGAATCGTTCTCATAAGTGCAATGTCTTCAAACGTCTGATGGCTGGCTCCGTCTTCTCCCACTGTAATCCCTGCATGTGTAGCACAGATTTTTACATTGGCACCTGTATATCCAATCGAGTTGCGGATAATTTCAAAAGCACGTCCTGCTGCAAACATTGCAAAAGTACTTGCACATACAATTTTTCCCGACAGTGCAAGGCCTGTGGCTGCTCCATACAGGTTCTGTTCTGCTATTCCCATATTAAAGAAGCGTTCCGGATATACCTCTCTGAACTGAGCTGTCATAGTGGATTTAGAAAGGTCTGCATCCATTACTACCAGATTGTCGTATCTCGCCCCAAGCTCTGCCAGTTTCTTACCGTAAGCCTGCCTTGTCGCCATTTTTTCTGTCATTACCACTCACCTCCCAGTTCTTCTACCGCCTGTTTCATCTGTTCGTCATTCGGTGCTTTTCCATGCCATCCGGCTTCATCTTCCATAAAGGATACACCTCTTCCTTTATGTGTCTTTGCAATAATCATCGTTGGTTTTCCTTTGCATGCTCTGGCTTTGTCAAAAGCATCAAAAATCTGTTCAAAATCATGTCCGTCAATATTCACTACATTCCATCCGAAGGATTTGAATTTTTCATCTACAGGAGCAACTGTCATGACGTCTTCATTTTTTCCATCAATCTGCAGCCCGTTCCAATCCAGAATTCCCACCAGGTTGTCCAGCTTATAGTGAGCAGCTGACATGGCTGTTTCCCAGATCAGGCCTTCTTGAATCTCTCCATCCCCTAAAAGCACATAGATCCTTGCCGGATCCTGATCCAGTTTTCCGGCCATTGCCATACCGGCTGCTACTGAAAATCCCTGTCCAAGGGAACCTGTAGACATTTCAATTCCGGGCACCTTGTGCATGTTAGGATGCCCCTGAAAGCTGCTCCCAAGCTTCCTCAGCTGCAGGATATCCTCTTTCGGAAAATATCCCCGTTCGGCCAGTGCTGCATACTGTACAGGTCCTGCATGTCCTTTGGACAGAATGAACTTATCTCTCCCCTTCATTTTCGGTTCTTTCGGTTCAATGTTCATTTCTTTAAAATAGAGTGCTGTCACAATATCTGCTGCGGAAAGAGAGCCGCCCGGATGTCCTGAGCCTGCACTATGTATGGCTTTGATGATCCCTGTGCGGATATTGGCTGCGGTCTTTTCAAACTGTGTGTAATCCATCTTTATCCTCCTGCTTATATATGAAAGTCGGCAAAGCAGCCGAAACTGCTCTGCCATCTCAATAAAAACAATACAAAATTATATAAATGTATTTGTTATTCCTAAACTGACGCCTAAAGCTTCATCTACATCCGGTAAACGATCCTGGTTGATAGTGCCAATTCGTTCTTTTAACCGTTTTTTATCAATTGTTCTGAGTTGTTCAAGCAATACTAATGAATTTTTACTGAGACCATTGCCGTCCGCTGTGATTTCCACATGGGTCGGCAGATTGGCTTTATTTTTCCGGGAGGTAACTGCCGCCACAATAATTGTAGGGCTGTACTTGTTCCCAACGTTATTCTGAACCACCAGGACAGGTCTTACCCCGCCCTGTTCGGAGCCGATTACCGGACTTAGATCCGCAAAATAAAGATCTCCTTTCTTTACCTGCAAGTCCTTCACTCCTTATCTATTTGAATTTTATTTTCCTATGATTTGTTTAAAAGCAAAAGCAGTCATCTGTGCCAGATCCATAGAAGTCATACCTGTCTCTCCCAGCTTTCGGGCACATAAATCGCCTGCCAGCCCATGGATGAATACTCCTGCCTTTGCACAAACCTCCGGGCTGTGACCCTGACCTGCCAGCGCTGTCAAAATCCCTGTAAGCACATCACCGCTGCCGCCGGCTGCCATTCCCGGGTTGCCTGTGGTATTAGTATATGTCTTGCCTTCCCGGGTTGCCACCAGCGTCTCATGCCCCTTTAATATACAGACTGCATCTGTATATTTTACAAGAAGCTCCGCAGTCCTCTGCCGTTCCTGCCGGCCTGACATTTCCTCGCCGCAATATGTCAGAAATCTTGCAGCTTCTCCCGGATGAGGCGTCATAATCACATCCGCCTCTGTATCCCTGAGAGCCTGTCCCAGATCAAACCTACTCACAGCATTAATCCCATCGGCATCTAATACAACAGTTCTCTTGTATACCTTTAAAATCGTTCGGATCAGTTCTTCATTGTATGAATCATCTCCTAACCCCGGCCCCACTGCAACCGCATCACATGCCTGAAGTTCCGGTAAGGAAAGCCTTCTTGGGATACATGTAGCTTCCGGCACACCCACCTGCAGAATCGGATAAAGCTCTTCAGGTGCAGAAATCCGTACAAGCCCTGCTCCCGACCGCAATGCTCCGCGTGCGCAAAGTACAGCTGCGCCTGCCATACCAACAGAGCCTGCAATGATAAGAACTTTGCCGCAGTCGCCTTTATGTATGTCCCTCGGCCGTTCCTTAATTACAGTATTTACATATTCTAATGTTATTAAACCTGCATTTTCCATACAAAATCGCAAATCCTTTTTTTCTGCGTC
>CAUWJW010000180.1:0-5527 GCA_963558985.1 uncultured Clostridia bacterium
AAAAATCGCTGAATACGAAGAAAAGTTCAATAATCCGTACAGGGCAGCAGAAATGGGTTATGTAGATGATGTTATTGAACCGGCTACAGCAAGACAGAGGATTATCAGTGCTCTGGATATGCTGAGCACGAAGAGAGAATCACTGCCGGCTAAGAAGCATGGCAATATTCCACTGTAGGAGGTGGCATAAATGAGTTTGATGGAACAATTTGCAAATCCCGATATGATAGAGAACCTGTCAATGGCAGATAAACTGGCAGGTGCGGGAATCACCACACTGATGGGAATGGGGATCACCTTTGTCGTACTGATCCTTTTGTGGGGATGTATCGCTCTAATGACAAAGTTTACTTATCGTCCGAACAAAGGAGAAAAGGCGCCGCAGACGACGGCAGATGCCAATGCCGCGCCCTCAGAGGCAAAACCGGTAAAAGCAGAAGTCAGAGATGAAGAACTGGCAGCTGTCATTGCGGCGGCAATCGCTGCATATGAAGGCACTTCAGCCGGTGGAATCGTTGTCAGAAAGATCCGGCGCATTTCAGGAGAGACAACTGCATGGGCTGATGCAGGCCGTGCAGACTGTATAGACAGCAGGAAATTTTAACCATAGAAATCAGGAAAGGAAGAGAAAAAATGAAAAAGTATAATATAACTGTAAATGGTACCGTATATGCAGTAGAAGTGGAAGAGGCGGGCGGCTCTGCGCCGGCGGCAGCACCTGCAGCGGCAGCACCTGCACCCGCAGCACCTTCTCCTGCGCCTGCAGCGCCAAAAACGGCACCTGCACCTGCAGCAGGAGCAGAAACAATCAGTGCGCCAATGCCGGGAACTGTTCTTGATGTTAAAGTTACACCGGGTCAGGCTGTTAACGCAGGAGATGTTTTAGTAATTCTCGAGGCAATGAAGATGGAAAACGAGATTATGGCGCCTGCAGCAGGAACGATAGATACTGTTCCGGCAGCAAAAGGAGCTTCTGTCAATGCAGGAGATGTTTTAGTAACGATGAAATAAACAAAAAAGGATACCAGAGAGGGGCTGATACCGAAAAGAACGGTAATCAGCCTCTTTTTCCGTGAATTTGCACAGGCAAAGACGCAGAATAAAAAGAACCTGCCGCAGCGAAGAATTTTTTCTTTATAAACGGCGAAAGCTGTAGTATAATAGCTTGCAGAATTTAAAAAAGCAGAACAAAGGAGAAGATACCATGCTGCTAGCATTTGACGTAGGGAATACAAATATTGTTCTGGGAGTTTTTAAGGATGGTGAACTGATCCAGAACTGGCGATTAGAGACAGATAACAACAAAAGTGCCGATGAATACGGGATGGTGATCAATCAGCTGTTTCAGTACGAAGGTCTGAATGTCAAGGAAGTGGAAGATGTGATCATTTCCACAGTAGTGCCATCGGTTCTATATACCTTGCAGCACTTGTCCATGAAATATTTTAAAAAGAGAGCCATTGTGATAGGACCGGGAATTAAAACCGGGCTGATTGTAAAATATGATAACCCCAAGCAGGTAGGGGCAGACAGGATTGTCAATGCCGTAGCAGCCCATGCGAAATACGGCGGACCGCTGATTATTATTGACTTTGGAACAGCAACCACCTTCTGCGCCATTTCCGAAAAAGCGGAGTACCTGGGAGGAACCATAGGACCGGGCCTGAAGATTTCTTCAGAGGCACTCTTTGAAAAAACAGCAAAACTGCCGAAAGTAGAGTTAGAAGAGCCGGGCAGTGTGATTTGCAGAAATACCATTCACAGTATGCAGTCAGGGCTGGTCTACGGACACATGGGCATGGTGGACTATATTGTCAAGAAGATGAAAAAAGAGCTTCAGGAGTACAGCAGCTCTGAGGAACCGGTAAAAGTAATCGCAACCGGAGGCCTGGCCACTCTCATTGACAGCGGAATCGACAGCATTGACCATGTGGACAAGCTTCTTACCCTGGAAGGACTGGAACTGATATACAGAAAGAATAAGAAAAGAAAATGATTCAAATCGGAACGATCAGACTGGAGAACCCTTTTGTCCTGGCCCCTTTAGCCGGGATTACTGATGCGCCGACTCGCAGCCTGGCCAAAGAACAGGGGGCTGCGTTTGTGTATTCAGAGATGATAAGCGGGAAGGGTCTTTGGTATAAAGATAAAAATACAGAACGGCTTTTAAAGATCTATCCCGACGAAAAACCTATGGCGTTTCAACTCTTTGGAAGTGATCCGGAGGTTTTGGCTCATGCCGCACGAATGCTGAAGGACAGAGCCAATGATGCCATTGATATCAACATGGGATGCCCCGTGCCAAAGGTTGTAAAAAACGGAGAGGGCTCTGCGCTGCTGAAAAATCCGGATCTGATTTATGATCTAGTAAAAGCGACAGTAGAAGCAGCCGAGAAGCCGGTGACTGTTAAGATTCGGATTGGCTGGGATGAGGACAGCATTAATGCAGTAGAAACTGCCAGAGCCATTGAAGCGGCAGGGGCTGCAGCTGTAGCAGTTCACGGGAGAACCAGGCAGCAGTATTACACTGGTCATGCAGACTGGGAAGTAATCCGCAGGGTCAAAGAGCAAGTATCAATCCCAGTGATTGGAAACGGAGATGTGTTTTCAGGTGAAGATGCCAATCGGATGCTCGCAGAAACGGGGTGTGATATGGTAATGATCGCCAGAGGATTTTTAGGCAACCCATGGATTTTTCGCGATGCCATTGCGCTGTGGGAAGGAAGAGAAAAGCCACCGGCACCCACCCTGCAGGAAAAAGTTGATATGATGATTGTACACCTGCAGCGACTGTGTGCAGAAAAGGGAGCGCATATAGCAGTAAGAGAAATGCGCAAGTACATCGGCTGGTATTTAAAAGGTGTTCATGGTGCAGCTGCGGTTCGGCGCAAAGTAAATAACATTACAGATTTTGAAGAATTAAAAAAAGCAATTCAAGGAATCTTGGAAGAATAAAAAAAGAAAAAAGGAAGCCTATAGCAGGGCTTCCAGTTTTTTTCGGTCCGTAATGGTTATTTTCCCTCTGGACAGCTGAATCCAGCCTTCCGAAGAAAAGTACTTGAGCATGCGAGAGACCACTTCCCGGGCACTTCCCAGAAGGCGTGCAGCTTCTTCGTGAGTCAGTGTGAGGGTATCAGACCCCAAAGCGGCAGACTCCTCAAGAAGGAAAGTGGCCAGCCGCTGGTCAAAGCTGAGGAACAGGATCTGCTGCATGGCCCACATCACATCGGAAAAGCGCTCGGCTGCCAGCTTGTAGGCGAAGTTTTCCACATACAGGTTCTGCTGCATAAGCTGAGAAAATGGAGCAGAACCCACCTGCAGAACCCGGCAGTCGGAGTTTGCATCAATACATACATCAAAGGTAATCATCTGCAGTACACAGGCTGCGGACAGAATACAAAGCTCACCGGCAGAAAGGCGGTACAAGGTGATTTCACGCCCCTGTTCAGACAACATATAGACGCGCAGAGAGCCCTCAGTGACGAAAAGCATTCCGAGACATTCAAATTCTGCAGTATGAATGACAGAATTTTTTTTATAGCTTACAGCGCCTGTATTTTCAATCAGAAAATTTTTTTCATCAGAAGATAATTTTTCCCAGAAAGGCAGAGCTTCTGCCAGAAGGGAAATATCTGTACTTTGAATCATAATGACTGCCCTTTCTGTAAAACGGAGATTAACGGTAGGATTCCCGGAAAATTTTTATGACATCCGCATCGCAAAGAGGCATAGGATCCATAGCAAACAGTTTTCCCATAGCTTCTCGCGCATTAGCTGTATATTTGTCGAAGGAATTGGCGTCAACTCCGTAATCGCTCATTTTCAAAGAATCAACGCCGCATACTTTCTGCAGATCCTTGAGTGCATCAAGAAAATCTTCTGCCCGGCATGCATCCTGTTTTCCCATAGCTTTTGCGATTTTAATATACAGCGCATCGCATGCATGTGCATCTATGAAATGTCTGTGATAGGCTTCGCTGATCATAATCAGTCCGGCCCCGTGAGGCAGTTTCGGGTGATAAGCACTTAAAGCATGCTCCATAGAATGTTCTGAAGTGCACAGCATGAAGTATGCTGCCATTGAATTGGCAAGTGCCACATAACTGCGGGCCTCTGAGTCAGCACCGTTTTTTACAGCAGCAGGCAGATATTGTGCAATGTATTCGATGGCCTTTAATGCAAACATTTCGCCCATAGGATTTTCATATTTATTGATGACACTTTCTACGGCGTGGAAGAGAACGTCAAATCCCTGGTAAGCAGTCAGCATAGGGGGTACCGTCATCATCAGATCCGGATCCACCACAGAAATAACCGGGTAGAGCTTTTCATTTACAAGTCCGCATTTTTCATTGGTTTCTTCTTTTGTAATGACAGCGGTTGGATCTACTTCTGATCCGGTTCCGGCAGTTGTAGTGATTTCCACTATAGGAAGCGGGTCACAGACAAAGGGGAGGTTTTTTCCTGTTCTGCCGTCGTTATAGTCCCAGTAGTCTCCCGGATTTGAAGCCGATACAGCGATTGCTTTTGCAGCATCCATACTGCTTCCGCCTCCCAGCCCTACTACAAAGTCGCATCCGTGCGCTCTGGCCTGCTCTGCACCTTCATGCACATGACGCAGAACAGGATTTGGAAGAATTTTGTCAAAGAGCACATATTCGCAGCCGGCCTTCTCCAGCTGCTCTTCAACCTGCGCCAGATATCCGTTTACTTTTACGGATTTACCGCTGCTTGTGACAATAAGTGCCTTTTTCCCGGGGAGTGCCTTCTTATGGAGACCGCTTAAAGCACCCTTGCCGAATAAAACCCGAGTCGGCATATAATACTGAAATTTTTTCATCCTTTTCTCCTCCGATTTTTTATCATGAATGAAAAAAAGATGCAGCTTAAGCTGCATCCTTTCTGTCTATCATATTTTAGCCGAAATATCTCTTAAGTAAACCTTCGAAAGCACAGCCGTGTCTTGCTTCGTCCTTAGCCATTTCGTGAACAGTATCATGGATTGCATCCAGGTTCTGATCTTTTGCCATTTTTGCCAGTGCTTTTTTGCCTGCGCAAGCGCCGTTTTCAGCGTCTACACGCATTTCCAGGTTCTTCTTTGTAGAATCTGTAACAACTTCGCCTAACAGTTCAGCAAATTTAGCAGCGTGCTCTGCTTCTTCCCAAGCAGCTTTTTCCCAGTAGAGGCCGATTTCAGGATATCCTTCTCTGTGTGCAACTCTTGCCATAGCAAGGTACATACCTACTTCTGTACATTCTCCGGTGAAATTGTCTCTCAGACCCTGCACGATTTCAGGATCAACGCCCTGAGCAACACCGATTACGTGCTGATCTGCCCATTCTCTCTTACCTTCTTCTGCTTTCACAAACTTATCAGCTCCAACTCCACACTGAGGGCACTTTTCCGGTGCTTCAGGTCCTTCGTGAGTGTAACCGCATACTGTACATGTCCATTTCATAGTTTCTACCTCCCAATATGTTTTTTTTTTTTAATATAATATCTTTTCACATTAGTTATACAACTATT
>CAUWJW010000181.1:0-5499 GCA_963558985.1 uncultured Clostridia bacterium
CATAAACAGTTCCACGAAAAATACAAGCGTGATCTGGCAGCTGTAGCAGCAGAGATTAACAGCGAAGGGCCGACCATTGCCGCTCTCGGGAAGTTGAACCAGACTATCGGCATTCTGGTAAATCATATCCGCATAGAGGATAAGAAGCTGGCCACACATGTGAAGACAAACGCTTAAAGCTTATCTGCAGGAAGAGCCGTGTCCATAGAAATTTGCCTCAAAGCCTGATTTCTATGAACACGGTTCTTTTTTCTAATTCTTCCGCATTTTTTTCTCTTGATACATCTGCTTATCTGCCTTGTTCATCAGGCTGTAGAAATCATTTCCATCATCCGGATAAACGGCTGTTCCCATGGAAAACTGCAGCGTCTCCCGTATATTGGTCTCTGCAGACACAAATGCCTTTCCTCGCTCTTTTTTAATCCTGTCAATTCTAGACTCCAGATCTTCTGGGGAGGCAGCACCCCATGTAAAAATCACAAATTCATCTCCCCCCAGTCTGGCACACAAAGCATCTTTGCGGCACACATGCTGTAGCAGATTCCCGATACTTTTCAAATATGTATCTCCGGCGTAATGTCCGTAAACGTCATTTATTGTTTTCAAATTGTCTGCATCGATCATAATTACCGCCGCATGACCCAGCAGCTCCGGATGGTCAAACATTCCGCTCACTTTTTTCATAAAGCCTCTGCGGTTGCAAAGACCTGTCAGCTCATCTTTCTCGCTTTCTTCCCTCAGCTGGTCGATTTCATTCCACCAGTAAGAAATATCCCGCACATAATAGCTGATACTCTGCTCCTGCACATTCTTTTCAATGCGCAGATAGACTGTCTCACCATTTCTGTCATACCGGCAGACAGGCTCTGTATTCTCTCTCCCATGTTTCTCTGCTTCTTGCAGTTTCTCCTGTACCAGAGTAGCAACCCGAACCGGATCCCTCTTTTCCTCCTCTGCAATACCCAGTATTTGAAGCATCCGCTTATTGACAAATGTTTTATTATAAAACAGGTTTTTTTCCAGAATACCGATTGGTACATCTACTTTTCCCATAATGTAGGCCAGCTTATCCCAGTTGGTGCGGATGCTATCTATCATCTGGTTGATATAAAACTGCAGATCATCAAATTCTGTAACACCCGTTTCTACAGAAATATTGTTTAGCTCACCTTCTTCTATCAGCTCCAGCTCCCCGACTATAGCATTCAGGTTGTCAATCAGTCTTTTATTGATATACCATCTTATAATCACAATCGCACCTGCAATGCAGACTCCCATATAAATTAAAATCAGAAGCGTTGAGCGCAGAACACCACGCAGAAGTTCATCAGACTTGTAGGTCCGCAGTAAGATATAATCCCCGTATTCCTGCTGGTATATATAGTATCGTTCCCCCTCAAAGACCTGATAGGCAGCGCCGCTGATACTTTTGTGGAAGGATTTTTGTTCCTTGCTCATATCCCTGCCGGCAATCCCTTTTGCCGTAGATGCCAGAACCTTTCTCGTATCTTTGTTCACAATATGCAGATTTCCATTCAGCTCAAAGGGCAGATCTGAAAAAATGTTCTGGATTCTCTTTTCTTCGATTTCCTTCAGCAAATGTCTGGGATGCATACCGATCTGCACAATCCCGCTTCCATCTTCAAGCCAGACAGCCGCGTACTGCATAGGTCTGCCTTCCGCTGTATTGGGTGTGATATCCTGACAGAGACGCAGGCTCTTGTCCTTGAGGATGGGCAAAAAAAACTCATCTGTTTTCCTGAATTGAAAGTAAAACCGTAGTATTTCGGATGCGTTCCTGCATAAATCCTGCCCTCCTTTGTAAAATAATGCAGTTCATCTACACCTGCTTTTTCTGCCAGCTCCTTGATATGCTCCGGATCTCCTATCACCTCTTTGTTGGCTGCTGTATAATAGGCCACCATCTCCACTGACCGGATACATTTTTCTTTGAAGTCTCTCTTTCGTTCCTCCATATCTGCAGCATTTGTATCAATAATCTGTTCCATCTGCCCGAACATCTCTTTTGAACTTGACATTTGGCTGATATGCAGCATTTGTATCTGAATCAAAAGGTTCATCGGAAGAATCAGTATCAGAAGAATTAAAATCATAATCCACGTAATCTTAGGCAAAGCCTTGCTAATACTCATGCTTTCCATAGTCCTCCTTCCCGCTATTATTTGAATATTCTAGGAATAGTACACAATAAAAAAAGACACATCTTATCTATGGTGTTCCATTAAAAAATGTGTCTTCTTCTGCTCAAGCCTCTAAATGGTTAACAATGCGGTCATATACCGTCTCTATTTATTTTGTCTTAAATTAAACTTCTGCAGCATATCTGCCAGCATCTGCGACTGGCCGGACAGTTCTTCTGAAGTTGCCGCACTCTCTTCTGCAGTTGCGCTGTTTGTCTGCACCACAGATGAAATCTGCTCAATTCCAAAAGATACCTGCTCAATAGACTCAGCTTCCATCTGTACGTTGTCGTTAATTGCTACGATACCAGTCACAATATCTTCTACACCGCCGACTACTTCCTGTAAGGCTGTAGCCGTTTCATTTGCAACCTGTGTTCCCTCTTCAACAGATTCCAGCGTCTTGCTGATTAATGCCCCAATTTCGTTTGCAGAAGCTGCACTCTTGCTTGCAAGATCACGCACCTCATCTGCGACAACTGCAAATCCCTTGCCGGCTTCCCCTGCTCTTGCCGCTTCAATGGCCGCATTCAAAGCCAGTATATTGGTCTGGAAGGAAATATCGTCAATTGCCTTTATAATCTTGCTAATATCTGCCGACTCGTTATTAATGATCGCCATTGCCGCAAGCATCCGCTGCATCTTTGCATCGCTCTCACGAATCTGTTCGCCTACTCTATTTGCTTTGGCATTGATTTCTCCCGCAGAGTCTGCAGTCAGCTTAACCTGAGAAGAAATATCTGAAACAGTCGCAGAAATTTCTTCTACGGAACTTGCCTGTTCTGTAGCTCCCTGGGATAAGGCCTGTGCACCGTCTGAAATCTGGCTCGCTCCACTGGATACATTGCGGGAAGCAGTCCCTATACTTTCCAGTGCATCTGAAATTTTTACGGAGCACTCACGTATAGACAGCTGAATTTCCGAAAAATCTCCTTTAAACTCCTCTGTGGATGTAATATTAAAGTCACCGGAAGCCATAAGTCGCATTGCTGCTGCAATATCATCGATGTATACCTGCAGTGTCGTAAATGCAGCCCGGAGGCTGTCAGCCATAGCGCCCAGTTCATCATCAGATTCATACAGAATTTCCGTGCGAATATCTCCCTCTGACAGATTCTGCGCCACCTGTTTCATTTCTTCTACCGGCTTCACAATACTCTTTACAATAATCTCCGCGATAATAAATGCGATAATAATCGCTATCACCAGGCACACTGCCAGTGCAATGCTCAGGAAAAGCATCTTTGAATCAATAGAATTCAGCGTATCATCCCTGACACCATCTACCTGAGCCTCCATCTCCTCAGCCGATTTTACCATTTCATCCAGAGCGGGACGGCATACCTCAAAAATAAGCTCGGTGGCTTTCTTCTGATCTCCTGCCTGTGCCTGCTTTACAATTTTCTGTGCTTCACTGATCCAGCCTTCCATCACACTTTTATATGCGACTTCTTCTTCCTGTCCCAACACATGCGTTTCCGCCAAGGTACCCAGTGCATCGTTAATTTTCTGGATTCCCGAATCTATATCGGAACTGCATTCCTGTATCTTGGCCGGATCTGTGGTAAGTGCGATTTCCCGTACATTCCGAGCCACATACTGGCTCATCAGACGGCACTCTTTGATACTGTTGCTTGCCTGCAGGGATGCATCGCGAAACGATTCCAGCTGTCCCCGTACACCTATCATTTGTGTGATTACAACAACCGAAATAATAAGCATAATCGCTACAACAATAATATACCCTGCTAGCAGCCTGGCTCTTATTTTCAGTTTTTTCATTATCTTCCCTCTCTTTTTCCCTTTATTCTATAATCATGCAGGTATATTGCACACTTTTATATTGTAACATATTTTCCCGCAAAAGCTAACTTTTTGTTCTATTTTTCTCCCTAAATCCGCAAAAAATTTGAAAATATCAGGTTCCCATTGTATAATAACTCCATAGACTTAGAAAAGTTTCTCGAATATTACAGATAAGGAAAGGATCTTGCTACAATGACAACCCAAATAGTTCTAGTGAGACTCCGGCGAGCGGGAGTTGACACGGAGGGCGCGATCAATCGTTTTATGGGCAATGATGCTTTGTTTCTGAAGTTTATGCGGAAGCTGCCCGATACCTTAAAACTGTCAGAAATGAAGCAGGCTCTTGAAGATGGAAATGGTGAAGATTTTTATTCTTATGTTCACGATCTGAAAGGGGTTGCCGGAAATCTGGGGCTATCGGATATTTACGATGCTGCCCAGGCAGCACTTGTAGAGTATCGCTCTACAGAACTTCGCAATAAAAAGAAGCTGTTGGGTCTTATGATGGAAATTGATGAATACTGTCAAAAAGTATTTATTATTCTGGCTGAAAATGTATCAGAGAATGGAGCTGATTGATACTATGAAAAGAGAACGATTGTTAATTGTGGACGATTCTGAACTGGATCTTGCCATTTTAAACGAAATTTTTAAAAAAGCATTTAAAGTGACACTGCTGTCCAACACACAAACAGCACTGGCTTTTGTCAGCCAGTACAAATCGGAAATTGCCGCAGTTATTGTAGATGTCCAGCTGGCGAAGCACAGCAGCGGCGTCACTCTTCTGCAAAAGATCCACAGCATTAAGGATGCGGGCAGCATTCCTGTTATTCTAATCACTTCCGATGCCCATGAGGAAATCGTTACAGAAGGTATCGAGTGCGGTGCTGTAGATTTTCTTGCAAAACCGGTAAACCCCCTCATGGTGCAGGAACGTGTACAGAATATTGTTCTGACTGCATGGGGAAATGACGAAGAGGAGGATGTCTCTCAGGAAGAGGAGCCGTCGGATGAGGGGCTCACCCTCAAAGAGGCGGATACTATGGCTCGGCGCTGGCAGACAAAGCTCCTGCGGACCTTCCAGTACCGCAATCTGGATTTTCTAAAATCTATCGATTTTATCAAACTGCTGACGCAGGTGATTTCAGATGCTTATATTCAAAAACATCCTGACAGCGGGCTTACCCATTATCACGCAGAGTTGATCGGCTATGCCTCTATCTTTGCTGATGTGGGCCTGATTGCTCTGCCTGACCATATTGTCAAAGGCGGCTTTGAGCAGCCTGAACCGGGCAGAAGTGTGTACATACGCCACACGGTGCTGGGCGCCGGTCTCTTTGAGGGAGGGCCTTCTCAGATGGAGCCGCTCCTTACCTACTGCAGGGAAATTGCTCTGCATCACCACGAAGAGTACGACGGGACCGGAATCCCTTCCCACCTGGCCGGCGATCAGATTCCGCTCAGCGCACAGTTTGTGCGGGCGGCTTTTCTG
>CAUWJW010000182.1:0-5453 GCA_963558985.1 uncultured Clostridia bacterium
CTCCGACCTTCCGGGTATGAACCGGACGCTCTAGCCAACTAAGCTACACCGCCATATCCATGTTTTGTTTTTTCTCTTTTGCGTGACTGCAAGAATTATATTACCACCTACTAGCCTTTCTGTCAACACGTTTTTTGGATTTTTTTATTTTTTTAATTTGATGGTTGGACAATGTCTCAAATCCGCCTGTGCTGATATTCATCTGCAGTTTGAAATTCCAACAGTCTGCATATGATAGGATGCGCTTTTGAATCTGCATATCTGTAACAATTTTAACAGTTTGTATTTCACATTTCTAACCTTCCATTCATATCATACACCATCTAAAACTGCCGTACCATGTATTTTTAGATTCAGTAAAATAACGAGGAGAATATTATGGACTCACAGATTATTGATTTATCCCGCCTTCCTGCAGGATGTCTTGGAACTGTCATTTCCATAAACTCACAGGGAAAAGAAAAAGACCGCTTTATTGATCTTGGATTTGCACCATCACGCAAAGTGAAAACACTGTTTAAAAGTCCGGCGCAAAATCCAATTGCCTATGAGGTTATGGGCGCTGTCCTTGCCCTTCGCAGTGAAGATGCATCTAAAATTATGATCCGAACAGGAAGTCAGCCTTTATAGCCGCGTCTCTTTTGTGGTATAATAACTTCATGAAAAATATACTACGCAGTGCGACTCAGACAGCCATGCTCTTTGTATCACAATACCTTACGCCGGGACAGACAGCAATCGATGCAACCTGCGGAAACGGCAACGATACAGTAGCGCTGGCCAGATTGGGCGCAGGAAAAATTTACGGATTTGATATCCAGGAAAATGCAATCAGACAGACAAAGGCTGCTCTGGAAAGAGATGGGCTTGATTCAGATCAAATCCATCTCATCCGGGACGGTCATGAAAACATGCATCTCTACGTAAAAGAACCGGTTCAGGTGGTTCTTTTCAACTTGGGATACTTGCCGCGCGCTTCCAAAGAAATTACTACAAAAACAAAAACAACCCTGGAAGCTGTCTCCCGGGCACTTCACCTGCTGGCATGCGGCGGTCTTATCTGCATTACCATGTACAGCGGTCATCCCGGCGGTGAAGAAGAAAAACAAAACCTTCTTGCTTTTGCCGAAAATCTGGATGAAAAAATATATCATACCGCTTATATCCATATGCTTAATCAGAAAAAACATCCGCCTGAAATATTGCTGATTACATCGAAAAGAGGTGTTGACATTGAAAAAGACTAAAATCGTATGTACCCTAGGTCCTGCCAGCAGCAGCGAAGTCGTTATGGAAAAGATGCTCCTCGCCGGAATGAACGTTGCCCGTCTCAATTTTTCACACGGAGAGCACCATGGACACGAAGAGACCATCAGACGCTTCCGAAAAGTAAGAGACCGCCTTGGAATTCCCGCTGCAGTACTTTTGGACACAAAGGGACCGGAAATTCGCCTGGGCGATTTTCGTGAAAACAGTGCAGTATTAAACAACGGGCAGACCTTCACTCTTACATCTGATGATATTTTAGGTGACCAGGAGCGCAGTACTGTCACATACAAAGCGCTTCCCCATCAGGTGAGTATCGGAACCTCCATTCTTATTGATGACGGACGCGTTGCACTAAAGGTTTCAGAAATCAAGGGCAGTGATGTAATATGCAAAGTCACCCATGGCGGAAAAATCAGCAACCGCAAGGGTGTCAACGTCCCCAGAACGCATTTGGATCTGGAATATCTGAGCCATGCTGATAAACAGGACCTTCTCTTTGGAATCCGCCATGAAGTAGATTATATCGCTGCATCTTTTGTGCGCACGGCACAGGATGTACTGGATCTTAGAAATTTCCTCAAGGAAAATGGCGGAGAAAAGATCAAAATCATTTCAAAAATCGAAAATATGGAAGGCATTGATAATTTCAAACAAATTCTTGCCTGCTCGGATGGAATCATGGTTGCCCGGGGAGATATGGGTGTGGAAGTGAATTTTGCCAAGCTTCCCGGTCTTCAGAAAAAACTCATCAAAGCATGCTGTCAGGCAGGAAAAATCGTGATTACAGCTACACAGATGCTGGAATCTATGGTAGCAAATCCTGCCCCAACCCGAGCAGAAATCACTGATGTTGCCAATGCTGTTTTTGACGGAACTTCTGCTGTCATGCTCTCCGGGGAAAGTGCTGTGGGCAAGTACCCTGCTGAGACTGTAAAGGTCATGTCGAAAATTGTACGTCAGGCTGAAAAAGATGCGTTTGATGTAAATGTGTACAAAATTATGGATTACGAAATGGATCCAAAGGACAAGTCCAACGCCATCGGACATGCCGCCTGCACAACTGCCCACGATTTAAAAGCAAAAGCAATCATCGCCATTACCCGCTCTGGTTATACTGCAGAAAAAATGTCTAAATTCCGCCCGATTCAGCCTATTGTTGCGGCAACACCCAAGAAGAAGACCTTTCACCAGCTGGCGCTTTCCTGGGGCGTCTATCCTGTTCTTACAGAATATGAGGACCACTGGGACATGCTCCTGGATCAGGCTGTAGGCGGCGCAAAGAAAATGCATGCCGTTAAAGACGGCGATACGATCGTTATCAGTGCCGGACTTCCTCTGCAAAGCTCCGGCAAAACAAATTTAATCCGCGTAGAAACAGTATAAAAGGGCTCTGCCCAAGCAAAAAGAGTGATTCAAAAGATTGGTTTCTTTCAAATCACCCTTTTTGCTTACCAGATGCCCTGATCCTTCATCCGGCGGATTTCTTCGCCTGTATATCCCAAATGGTTCAGAATTTCTTCCGTATGATGCCCAAGGGGGCTTCCTGCTTCTTCATAATGCACAGGGCACTCTGACAGCTTAATTGCACACCCCAGCTGCTTCACCGTTTTTTCCTTTTCTCCGGGTACTTTTACATCGATTACCATATTCCTTGCTTTTATATGTGCATCTTCCAAAAGTGCTTCTTTGACTGACAGCACCGGTTCCACACAGGCATCCGTTTTTTCAAAAATCTTCAGCCACTCTGACAGCGTTTTTTCTTTTAAAATACGTTTCACATCACTCTTGACTGTTTCTGCATCTTCGGGCCAAACTGTCTTTTCTATGTATTCCGTCTTCCCGATTGCAGTGCAAAACGCCTCCCAGAATTTTGGCTCCAGACTTCCTACACTCAGGTATTTTCCGTCTTTTGTCTCATAGAAATCATACAGACACCCGCCATTAAGCCGCTGTCCTTCTCTCTGCGGTTCTCTTCCATCTGCAAGAAATGCCGTTCCCTCCATAGCATGAAAAGGAATGAGCCCGTCAAACATGGAAATATCCACAAATTGTCCCTTTCCGGTCATATGTCTGTAGTGAACCGCTGACAGAATTCCGATTACCGCATTCATTGAGCCTGCTGCAACATCTGCAATCTGCATATTGGTCAGCACAGGACCGGTTTCTTTTTTCCCGGAATATGCCATATTGCCGCTTCTTGCCAGATAATTGATATCATGCCCCGCCCGCATTTTCATCGGGCCAGAGTGTCCGTACCCGGTAAGAGAACAGTAGATTAAACCGGGGTTCACTTTTTTTAAATCTTCATACCCCAACCCGAGCCGTTCCATCACACCGGGGCGGAACTGCTCCAGCACAATATCGTATTCTAAAATCAGCTTTTTTACAATTTCCAGGCTTTTCGGCTTTTTCAGATCCAGAAACATGTTTTTCTTGTTTCGCCCCAGCCACGCCTGATTTGCCGAAAGCTCTGTCCCTTCTATAAAAGGCGGGTAGTCGGCAACAATATCCGGTTTTCCCGGAGCACTTATTTTTAAAACCTCAGCCCCCAGATCTGCCAGTACCAGACTTGCATAAGGTCCCGGCAGTAAAGTTGAGAAATCCAGTATTTTTAATGATTCTAATGCTCCATGCATCTTTTTCCCTCCTATAGTCCCAGCTTGTAGATGCGATTCGCATTCTGAAAAAACACCTTTTCATGATATTTTTCCGGAACAAGCTTCTTGATAAACGCAATATACTCCTCCAGATTGACCAGCGGCCAGTCTGTGCCGAACATCAGGTCATCATATTCATGCAAATATCCCATCCAGGTTTTTAATGCTTCTATATACCCGCTTTTTTCTAAAAACAGGGCGTCCAGATGAACTCTTCCTTCCAGCAGCCCCGAAAGGTCTGCTGCTACATTATCATTTTTACTGACAACTGCAGCCGCATCTGTAAGCCATGGATTTCCGTAATGGCACATAACAAACTGTACCTGCGGGTGGGCAGCCGCAGCTTCATCCAGTGTAAGGGGATGGCTGTACTTCAGACATGCTCCCGGAGTAGAGGTTTCTCCTGTATGAATGGCTACCGGCTTATCGTAATCTCTTGCCAGTTCATAAACAGGCTCGTATACAGGGTCACTCACATACATTGGGGAATAACCCGGATAGAGCTTGATACCTGCACACTGCGGTCGTTTCAGATTTTCCTCCAGCAGATCAATGGAATCTGAAATCCGATTTCCTTCCAGATAAAAACTGTCCATCCCAATACAATATTTCATAAATTCCGGATAAACATGAGCTGCCGGGTCAACAGTTCGATTGCCCATTACAATCCCTTTTACGATTCCCAGTTTCTCATAAGCCTCTTTTAAATGCTTCTGTGTGTTCCGGTGCCCTGCGGCAAGCGCCAGCTGCGTAAAGCCTTCCATCTCTGGACAAAAATGAAAATGTGCGTCAATAATTTTCACAAAATCCCTCCTATCTGTTCTCTTTCAGTATACCGCTTTTGAAATAAAAACAAAAGAGGGATTCCGCACCTTGAGGCTCCCCTCTGCATAGTATGAAACCGAGGTGTTTAGAAATGAAAAAACGAACTATTGCTTTGGCCGGAAATCCAAATGTAGGAAAAAGTACGGTCTTCAACAGTCTGACCGGTATGAATCAGCACACTGGCAACTGGCCCGGAAAAACAGTATCCGGTGCCCGCGGAAGCTTTACATATAAGGACACGGTGTTTACTCTTGTAGATCTTCCGGGAACTTATTCGCTGTCAGCAGCTTCTGTTGATGAAGCTGTGGCCGGAGATTATATCTGTTCGGGAGAGGCCGATATCACTCTGATTGTAGCTGATGCCACCTGTCTGGAACGCAATCTGAATCTGGTTCTTCAAATTCTGTCTATTACAAAAAAAGCTATTCTGTGTGTTAATCTTCTGGATGAAGCGCAGAAGAAAAAAATCTCTATTGATTTGGAAAAATTATCTGAGCTGTTAGAGATTCCTGTAGTGGGGATGGCGGCACGTTCCGGAACAGGTCTCGATACGCTGCTGGAAACGTTGTGGAGTTTTACGCAGGAAGCAGAATGCAAGGATTCCCATACAGTTAAAGCGGACTATGACCCGGGAGCATGGCAGGAGTTTCTTCCCAGAGCCAACGAAGTGTATTGCGCATGTGTGACGAAAGGGACAGATGA
>CAUWJW010000183.1:0-5447 GCA_963558985.1 uncultured Clostridia bacterium
GCTATAATATCACCTGCCCGGGCTTCCTTTCCCAGTGCGATTCCGAAAGCTTCTGTTTCTTTTTCATTTTTTAAAATCACTGTTCTCATATCCATTTATTCTACCACAAGAACTCTAAATATTAAAATGTTTTTCCATGAAAATACCCGGCAGAGCCTTTTTTCAAAAGTCTGACGGGTACTGAAAATGTATGGACATTTACATGGCACAGCTATTTGTGCAGGAAATTGGAGATTCTCTTGTACAGGAAAAAGGTGAGGACTGCATTGATCCCTGCTTTTGTAAAGTTGAAACCTACAATCAGCGGCATCATGCCTACAACTGCCGCACGCGGCGCTCCCATAAAGTACGGTGTAATTAGTATATTGGCCGGAATCATAATCACTACCATAGCCAGAACTCCACAGGCCAGAGCAATAACAGCCTTCTTTCTGGTCTTATCTCCTTTGTAGATAAATCCTGCTGTAAGGACAAAGGCTCCGGTTGCAATGACATGCATGATGATACCGTACACACCGCTGGCCGCACTGACAGTCACACCCTGAATCACTGAAGTTACCACTGTAAGCAGCAGACCTGCCCACGGTCCAAAGGCAAAGGTCCCGATTAAAATCGGAATGTCGGCCGGATCATACTCATAAAAAGCGGTAAACATCGGAATGTGGATGAAATATACTAGTACAATGGAAATGGCCACCAGCATGCCCATCTTGGCAAGCTTTGCAGGCTGAGACTGCTTCATCGGATTTGTTTGGATTCGTTCTTCACTCATTTTGATTCCTCCATCTGTTTTTTAAAAGAAGTTATACAGGAATCTGTCAGGTCATTAAAAAAGCCTTGGAATTTCTTCCAAGGCAAAATCACAAAATACAAAGAGTATCCTGAGTTTCTTTCATCCGGACTGTTACCGTCGGTATAGGATTCACACCTATTCAGCCGAAGCTCGCGGACTTGTCGCATAACTGCGCATCACCGCCGGTGAGGACTTGCACCTCGCCCTGAAACAGATTATCTTATGTTTTTATTATATCTCTTCTTCTTTATCTTGTCAAATTTTTATTTAAAGCCGCTCCGCTTCGGGACTGCATGCCAGCCGGTAGATGGCTTCCCCATAGATTTTTGCCATTTTTACCAGACTTTCAACAGAGACAAATTCGTTTTTCCGGTGGGCAAGTTCCGGCTCTCCCGGAAAACGTCCTCCAAAGGCAAGCACATGTTCCATTGCCCTGGCATACGTCCCCCCTCCGATCACAAGGGGACTGCTATCCCTGTCTCCTGTTTGCCTCTGATAGATATCCATCAGGGTTTTTACCATAGGATCCTCTGCAGGCAGATAGACCGGCTTCTCATGCTTTTCTTTTATAATTCCAAGATTAAACCTCTCTGCCGCTTCCCGGATTCCGTCATAGACAGCCTCTTCCTGCAACGTCACCGGATAGTGCACATTCAGAGTAAGTGCTGCTGCCTGACTGTTCATCACAATCTTTCCTGCATTGAGTACCGTCTTTCCCGACACCTCATCCTGAAAACAGCATCCTAAAGCACTCCCATCCGTCTCAAATCCGATATAAGCATTATAAAATTCCACAAAATCATTTACATCTTCATTAGTAAAAGTAATTTTACCCAAAAATTCCATAAGCAGCGAGATCGCATTCAGCCCTTCCTGTGGGTTTGCTCCGTGAGCAGAAATTCCCTCCGCTGTAATCTCCAGGCTTTTCCCTGCACCTTTGCACCGGATCTGCACCTGTTTTTCTTTTTGAAATTCTTCTGCCATCTTGCGAATTCTGCTGTAACCTCCTCCGGCAGAATCGCGAATCACTGCCCGTGCATAGTCCGGAACCATATTTGCCGCTTCCCCACCTGTAAGGCTGCGAAGCTCCATGCCCTTTTCCAATGTTTTTCCAAGCTTCTTTGCAAGAGAAAAAACCAGAATTCCTTTTTCGCCATGTATGACAGGAAAATCTCCGTCAGGCGTAAAGCCATAATCCGGCTGCTCTGTTTTGGAAAGATAATAGCGCATCCCTTTCCAGTCGGTTTCTTCATCCAGCCCCAAAATAAGACGCACCGTATCTCTGACAGGTACACCGCTTTCTTTTACTGCTTTCATTGCAAAAAAAGCTGCCGTCACCGGTCCTTTGTCATCTGCAGCGCCTCTGCCATAGATTCTGCCTTCTTTTACAATGCCCCCATAAGGGTCTTCTTCCCATCCAGTTCCTTCAGGCACCACATCAAGATGTCCTGCGATTCCCATAATTTTTCCGCTCTCACCTTGGATTTCCACATGCCCTCCGTAATGATCTGCATCAGCAGTCCGAAATCCTGCTTCTTTTCCTTTTTCCAGAACATAAAGAAACGCTTTGTGGACACCTGCTCCAAAAGGCATTTCACCTTCCGGCTCTCCTGCTGTACTTTTAATCCGAATCAGCTCCTGCAGCATCTGCACCATCTGCACTGAATTTTCATCAATGCTTTTCATGATCGAATTCAAATAATCCATTGGCATCCTCCCGCGCCTGCCGCGCCCTTGATAAATGGCCGGAAACCGATAATGTTTCATTCTTTTCCAGGTTCTGATTCAGCGGTATAATTTCAAAAACCGTCTTCCCATCTGAAAAATACTTGTCCACCCAGGTAGGAATCCCATCCATGGTTATTCCTGTGATTCCCTTTCCTTCGGTGTATGTAAAATTCACGATACCCATGAGCCCGTTTTCTGTGTACCTGTTGCCTAAAGACTCCGCCCTCTGATTAGAAAGAAAATTCCCCAGGCTATAGAACACCGGCACTTTTCGGTTTGTTCCGGCAGCCGTTAAATATTCTGCTTCCTGAAGGACATGTGGATGTGAGGCAAAAATTATATCTGCACCCATATCTGCCGTCTCTTGTGCCAGCTTCTTCTGCATGGCATTGGCACTTTGCTGATATTCTTCCCCCCAGTGGTAATAGACGATGATCACCTGCGCTCCTGCCGCCTTTGCCGCTTCAACCGTTTTTCGTATCTTCGGCACATCTTCTTTCAATGTATTGAAATTGAAGGAATTGATATGCGCTGCAGTCTCTCGGGGAACAAAGCTTCCATTGATAAAGACATCTGCGCCGCCGGCCCCTGTTTCATAGGTATACGCTGCAATACCGATTTTAATTCCTTTTACTTCTGTAATCAGGTATCTGGCATCTTTCTCACCTTTTATACTGCCCACTGTATCCAGCCCTTTTTTCTCCAGTACATTTAAAGTCCGCTGAATACCTTCCTTTCCTTTGTCAGCCATGTGATTATTGGCGGTGATTCCCACATCAAATCCGGCATACTTCAGTGCGCCGGCCAGGGCATCAGGTGCGCTGAACTGCGGAAATCCCGTATAAGGAGCTCCTGCAAAGGTAGTTTCCACATTACACAGAGCAAGATCCGCCTCTTCCACATAAGGTTTGACTTGCTCAAAATTGTTTTTATAATTGTACCTGCCTGTTCCGGCATCATATTGCGCACTGGTCTGCGGTATATGCGACATCACATCACCTGCACACAAAACGGAAATCTCCGTCTCTGCCGGCGGCGCAAGTTCCTTCGCCATCTGCCCCCCGTCTGTACCGGCGGGAACTGTACTTTTTTCCCAAATTAAAAGAATAGCCAGTCCCAGGATCACTAGGACCAGCATAATTCCAACACCTGTTTTTAAATGTTTTTCTGTTTTTCCGAACATGATTGCTCCTGTTCCAATTATTAAACAGCTTCTACTCCTTTGATTTCAGGATAGCTTTCTCTCAGAATTCTTTCCACAACGCCTTTAATCGTCATCTGTGCACCCGGACATCCTGCACAGTGTCCCTGCAGTTTCACCTTAACAATATTGTCTTGTGTGTACTCTACAAACTCAATATCTCCTCCGTCTCTCTGCAGAAAAGGTCTAATCTGTTCTAAGCCTTCTTTAATTTTCTGTTCCATTATTCTGTTTCTCCTCTTTCTTTTTTTGTTTTTTGTGTGACTTTTTCTCCGGTTCATCCGGATCAATGGTACAAACCGGTATTACAGTCTTATTTTTAATGGTATTTATAACTACGGATTTCTTTGGATCTCCGACATTATCAAATGTAATTTTTCCTGAAGCACCTTCAAAATTTTTGGTAGCAGCAAGAGCTTCCCATACATCTCTTCCACTGCATCCGGCGCCTGCCGACTGTATCGCCTGCCGCGCAATGAGGTATGCATCAAAGCCGAGTGCAACTGCCGGCTGCGGAGATTCTTCTTCTCCGTACTTTTTGTTGTAAGCCTCCAGGAACTTCTGAGACATTTCGGTCACTGTTTCACCTTCTGTATACAGGGTTGTAAACGCAACATTTCCTGAAATAAAGCGCCCTGCATCTTCCATAAATTCATCTGTGGCCCAGTCGCTGTCTCCCAGAAACACCACCTGATTCAAATTCATTTTCCGTGCCTGCCTCAGTATCTTGGCCGCATCTGTAACTTCTCCTGCTACAAAAACCGTTCTTACATTGGATTTGCGAATCTGCTCCAGCTGCCCGGAAAAATCTTTGTCCCCTGTCTTAAATTTCTGATATACAGCAATCGCTTCCTCATCTCCTGTCAGCTCTACAAACTTATCCTTAAAGCTGCTGGCCATGGCAATCGCCTGATCATCCTCTTCCGGAAGCAGAATCCCTGTCTTCTTCTGGCGAAGTTCTTCATATACATAGCGTGCCATTGCCACACCCTGATAAGAGTCTACAAAACAAACCCTATAATAATAAGGATGATTTTTTGTAACAAGCGGATTTACGTTTGTAATGGCAATGCCGGGAGTCTCTGCTGCTTCAAGGTGCGCATTTGCCACCAAAGAATAAATACTCCCATAACTGCCCAGAACTGCCAGCGGCTGTTTCTTCATCAAGTCTGCCATGACAGTTTCTGCTGTATCAATGTCTGACTTATTGTCCGCATACACCAGTTCAATCTTCTGTCCCAGAACCTCCGGATATAACTCATTGGCAAGCTCGATTCCCTGAACCTCCAGCTCTCCCATCTTCTTATCCGAACCGCTCATCGGCTCAAACACCCCGATTTTTATCGTATTCTTACTCTTCGCTTCCTTCTCGACAAAGGCCTCCTTAAAGTTATCAAAAGTCGTGCACCCTGTCAACAAAAAAGAAAAAAGTCCTACTATCAGTACTCCTGCAATTACTCTGATACGTCTTCTCCTGCCCATTGCTTCTGCTCCTTACACTAAACTGCTTCGCAGCATAAAATTCCCCTTGCTTGTCTCTGTCATATCTTGAATTATACCCTCTTTTTTTAAAAAGGTAAAGCCTGCTGAAAAAAAAGGTAAAGCCTGCTGAAAAAAAGGTTGTTTTAAGCAGGCTAATAGTGGTATAACTAATGTGTAAAGATATTATATTAAATAAAAAAAAAATATATGGAGTTAGAAACAATGAAATGGACAAGTAAAGTA
>CAUWJW010000184.1:0-5442 GCA_963558985.1 uncultured Clostridia bacterium
TTTCATCATAAGCCTTCAGAAGCCGCAACTCCATTTCATCTATGTCCATATGAGCCTCTTTTCTCCCCTTCCGGTTATTATTATCCTACCACAAGAGCGCTTTTTTCACAATATAGTTTTAGAAAAGGAGAAGGGAAAAGAAAATGCGGCTTTGTGGTTTCTATTTCCATTCTGCCGCATCCCCTTTTCTTTTCGTTCTTATTCCATTACAGCGCCCTTATCGGCAGAAGAAACATTCCTCTGGTATCTGGACAGCCATCCGGATTTTGCCCCGAATTCCGGAGCCACATACTCCGCTTTTCTCTGTTCTAAGATTTCATCGCTTACTTTTACATTAATCTTTGATGCAGGGATATCAATCTCGATCAGATCCCCTTCCTGTATGTATGCAATATTTCCGCCGGCAGCTGCCTCAGGTGACACATGCCCGATGGATGCGCCTCTGCTTGCACCGCTGAACCTTCCGTCTGTAATGAGTGCCACTGTTTTGTCCAGCTGCATGCCTGCCAGTGCACTTGTAGGATTGAGCATTTCCCTCATTCCCGGGCCGCCTTTTGGTCCTTCGTAGCGGATCACCACCACATCTCCATCTACAATCTTGCCGCCGTAGATAGCTTCAATCGCATCCTCTTCACAATCAAATACTCTTGCAGGTCCGGAATGTGTAAGCATTTCAGGTGCTACTGCACTTCTTTTTACCACGCAGCCGTTCTTTGCAATGTTGCCCCACAGGACTGCAATTCCGCCGGTCTGGCTGTAAGGCTCTTCGACAGGGCGGATTACGGAATGGTCTTTTACATAAGCGCCTTCCATATTTTCTGCCACTGTCTTTCCGGAAGCTGTAATCAGGCTCTTATCAATCAGTCCCTTTTTGTCCAGTTCGCTAAACACTGCCATCAGTCCGCCGGCCCGGTTCAGGTCATGCATGTGGGTGCCTCCGGCAGGCGCCAGGTGACAGAGATTCGGCACCTTTGCACTGAACTCGTTGAAGATATCCAGGTTGAGCTTTACGCCGGCTTCGTTGGCAATTGCAAGAAGGTGCAGCACACTGTTTGAAGAGCAGCCCAGCGCCATATCGCATGCCAGTGCATTGCGGATGGATTTTTCGTTGATAATATCTCTTGCGGTGATGTTCTTTTCCACCAGTTCCATGATGGCCATGCCCGCATGCTTTGCAAGACGGATTCTTCCGCTCTCTACTGCCGGGATGGTTCCGTTTCCGGGAAGGGCAATTCCTACTGCCTCACACAGGCAGTTCATGCTGTTTGCCGTATACATGCCGGAGCAGGAGCCGCAGCCCGGACATGTGTTTTCTTCAAATTCCCGAAGCTTGTCATCATCAATCAGGTCAGCCTTTCTTGCCCCTACTGCCTCAAACATTTTAGAAAGGCTAGTTTCTTCATCATTTACAAGTCCGGACATCATCGGACCTCCGGAGCAGACAACTGCCGGAATATCCATTCTTACGGCAGCCATTACCATACCCGGTACGATTTTGTCGCAGTTTGGCACAAGCACGGCGCCATCCAGCGCATGTGCCATAATCATCGTTTCTACGCTGTCAGCAATCAGCTCTCTGCTGGCTAAGCTGTACTTCATCCCGATATGGCCCATGGCGATTCCGTCACATACGCCGATTGCAGGAATCTCAATGGGCGTTCCTCCTGCCATGCGCACGCCGGCTTTTACGGCTTCTGCTACTTTGTCCAGATGCATATGACCCGGTACAATCTCACTTTTCGCAGAAACCACACCAATCAGCGGTCTGTCCAGTTCTTCTTTTGTATATCCCATTGCATAAAACAGGCTCCTCATAGGCGCCTTTTCTACACCTTGTGTTACTTTTGCACTTCTCAATGCCATATTTTTCTCCTTTTTTACACAAATGGGACCGACACTCCCGCATCCGTCCCATCATACTTCCGTTTCCTGCTTATTTTTTGAGCCAACTCATCATCTTTCTCAGTTCTGCGCCTACTTTGCACAGCAGGTGTTCGGATTCCTTCTTTCTTGTTGCCAGGAATTTTGCTTTTCCGCCTGCTTTGAACTCCTGAATAAATTCGCTTGCAAAAGTACCGTCCTGAATTTCTGAAAGAACTTTTTTCATTTCTTTTCTTGTGTCTTCTGTGATCAGTCTGGTTCCTGTTCTGTAATCTCCGTATTCTGCAGTGTTGGAAATGGAATATCTCATTTTATCAAATCCGCCTTCGTTGATCAGGTCAACAATCAGCTTCATTTCGTGGATACATTCAAAATATGCCATTTCCGGTTCATAACCTGCTTCTACCAGTGTATCAAATCCTGCTTTCATCAGTTCCGTTACACCGCCGCACAAAACTGCCTGTTCACCAAACAGGTCTGTTTCGGTTTCTTCTTTGAAGGATGTTTCCAGGATTCCTGCACGTCCTGCGCCGATGCCTGCTGCATATGCCAGTGCATAATCCTTTGCTTTGCCGGATGCATCCTGGTAAACAGCGATCAGGCTCGGTACGCCTTTGCCTTCTGTATACTGGGATCTTACTGTATGTCCCGGTCCTTTCGGTGCGATCATAACAACGTCTACATCCTTTGCAGGTGTAATCTGGTTGTAGTGAATATTAAATCCGTGTGCAAATGCAAGAACATTTCCTTCTTTCATATGCTTTGCGATCTGCTCTTTGTAAATATCTGCAGCCAGTTCATCCGGTACCAGCATCATTACAACATCGCCCGCTTCTGCAGCTTCTTCAATTCCGACTACCTTCAGTCCTGCCGCTTCTGCCTTTGCAGTATGTCCGGAGCCCGGTCTCAGTCCTACAACTACATTTACGCCGCTTTCATTCAGGTTCATTGCATGTGCATGTCCCTGGCTTCCAAATCCGATGATCGCAACGGTTTTTCCATCTAATAATCCTAAATTGCAGTCCTGGTCATAATACTTTTTAATCATCTTTATTCTCCTTTTATGTATATTTTGAAATAAATATAATTGTCCTAAATTTTTCTGTGTGCAGTTTTATAGGTTGTGTTCCCGAATGCCCCGTTCAATTCCGGTGATCCCGGTTCTGCACACTTCTGCAATATTATAGCAGTCCATCATTTTCATAAATCCATCCAGCTTTTCCGGTGCTCCGGTCAGTTCTACAATCATGCTGTCTTTGGACAGGTCGATAATCTTTCCCCGGTAGATTTCTATAATCTCGCGAATAGCGGTTCTGTCATTCTTATCGCACTTGAGTTTTACAAGCAGCAGTTCCCGGTACAGGCTGTTGCCTGCGTCCAGTGTGAAAATATCCCGCACGACTTCCAGCTTCTTGGTCTGTGTCAGAATCTGGTGGAGAGACTGTTCTGTCCCGTTAAATACAATGGTGATTCTTGAAATCTGCGGATTGTTGGTGGCTGATACAGTCAGGGAGTCAATATTGAATCCCCGCCGTCCAAAGAGGCTGACCACTCTGGTAAGTACATTGGACTGATTATCTACTAATATACTGATGACTTCTTTTTTCAGTGTCTTATCCATATCCTGCTCCTCCTATCCGATGATCATATCTTCTACAGTTCCGCCGCCCGGAATCATTGGAAGCACCCGCTCTTCAGTTGCGATGGCACAATCAATCCACACAGGGCCCTTTTCCTTGAGCGCCTTTTTGAATACATCTTCAAATTCTCCCGGCGTTGATGCAGAGAAACCTTTTGCGCCAAAAGCTTCTGCCAGTTTCGGAAAATCGGTTTTCCTGTTTGGTGTTGTGGAAGAGTAGCGTTTTCCGTAGAAGCTTGTCTGCCACTGGTAAACCATTCCCAGTACACGATTGTTCATGATGACGGTTATAATAGGAAGCTCTTCACTTACTGCTGTGCAGGCCTCATTGAGATTCATATGGAAAGAGCCGTCTCCGGTAAAGTGAATGACTCTCTTTTCCGGGCATCCCATCTGTGCGCCGATGGCTGCGCCGTATCCGAAGCCCATTGTTCCCAGCCCGCCGCTGGTAATAAACTGTTTTGTCTTTCCGTGTTTCAGATACTGGGCTGCCCACATCTGGTGCTGTCCTACATCTGTAACGTATATAGTTTCGTTATCTGTCAGATCGCAGACGGCTGTAACGATCTCACTTGGATGCAGATCTGCATCCTGACATTTCACATCACCTGTTTTCTTCTTCCATTCTGTAGACTGTGCCACCCATTCGGTGTGACTCTTCTTTTCAATCAGAGGAAGCAGTTTCTGCAGGAAAAGTTTCACATCACTTACCAGACTCTTGTCTACGATTACATTCTTATTAATTTCACAGTTGTCGATGTCGACTTGTATTTTCTTTGCTCTTTTGGCAAATTTGCCCGGATTGAGTGCTACACGATCACTAAAGCGGCATCCGAGAGCAATCAGCAGGTCAGAACGGTCTACTGCCCGGTTGGCTGCAATGCTTCCGTGCATGCCGATCAGTCCCAGGTTCTTATTGTTTTCATATCCGAGGATTCCTGCTGCCATCAGGGTATAGGTTGCCGGAATATCAGCCTTTTCCAGAAGCTCGTTCAGCTCTTCCCCTGCATCTGCCGCTGCTACGCCGCCGCCGAAGTAAACGACAGGACGCTCTGCCTGATTGATCATCTTTGCAATCTCTGCCACCTGTTCATCATCAGGTTCCGGCTTCGGCTGAAGTGCAAGAGGCTTGCCTTTTTTATAATCTATCATTTCCGCCGTTACATCTTTTGTAATATCAATCAGTACCGGTCCCTTCCGTCCGCTGTTTGCAATCCGAAATGCTCCCCGCAGGGCATCTTCCAGATCTTCAATCCGGTTGACAAAATAGCTGTGCTTTGTAATCGGAAGTGTTACACCTGTAATACAGATTTCCTGGAAAGCATCTCTTCCTATCAGATTGTCCGGAACATTGGCAGTAATGGCAACCATCGGGATACTATCCATAAAGGCTGTTGCAATTCCTGTAACCAGGTTTGTCGCTCCCGGTCCGCTGGTGGCAAATACAACACCTGTCTTTCCTGTAGCACGGGCATACCCGTCTGCTGCGTGCGCTGCCCCCTGTTCATGGGCAGTCAGAACATGTTTGATTTTGTCCTTATATTCATACAGCACATCGTATAGATTGAGTGCTGTTCCTCCCGGATAACCGAATACTGTATCCACACCATGTTCTAATAAAATTTCCGCAACTATCTGCGATCCTGTCAATTTCATTTCACATTCATCCTTTTCTGCAATTCTAATTTCCTTCTATAGGCTCCTGCCTCGAATCTTTTTCTTTCAGTGGTACATATGTATATATATACACCATTTCCTGCTCCGACACAACCTATTATAGCTGGTTTTTTCATAAAATCAAGAGCATTTTGTGATTTTTTACAATCATTTTTAATTAAAATTGTTTTTTTTCACAAATTTGTTCTTTTGAATTGTTCAGGCTTCCTGTAAATGACTCTTCCTCCCGGCGGTTGGATTTCCTC
>CAUWJW010000185.1:0-5370 GCA_963558985.1 uncultured Clostridia bacterium
AAAAGGAATCTGAAAGCCTTGATTTTAGGGGGTTAAAGATTCCGAGAGATTATTGAAGATTACAGGAGGTAAATGTTATGAGAATGTTAGCATTCTGTGTTCTTGTCAAAAATAAGGAGACAAAAGATGGTGAAAAACAAACCGAAAGTAGCATTTATATGTGTTCATAATTCGTGCCGCAGTCAGATTGCAGAGGCGCTGGGCAAAAAGCTAGCTGCAGATGTATTTGAAAGCTACTCTGCCGGTACGGAAATAAAGGATCCTATAAATCCTGACGCAGTCAGGTTAATGAAAAATATGTACGATATTGATATGGAAGCTGCTCAGTATAATAAGTTAATCGATGATATCCCTAAACCGGATGTTGTGGTTACTATGGGATGTAATGTGGTATGCCCCTGCATACCAGGGGCTGAAATTTTGGACTGGGAACTTGATGATCCAACAGGCCAGGGGGATGAAGCTTTTATAGCTACAATCAAAACTATTGAATCTAAAGTAATGGAACTAAAAAACCGCAAACTTATTTTTGCTGCATCCGGTTCTGGCCTTCGTTTTCTGTAAACAGACATTTTTTCAGCGCCTCCAGAAGCTTCTCAATCTGAAGCGGCTTTGATAAATGCCCATCCATACCGCTGTCAATGGACTTCTTGGAATCAGAGTCAAAAGCATTGGCTGTCATAGCAATAATAGGTATCGACTGAGCGTCTTCTCTCTCCAGCTTACGGATTCTGCGGGTAGCTTCAAGCCCATCCATAACCGGCATGCGGATATCCATAAGAATCGCATCATAATAATAAGGCGAATGACTGGCGAAAGCCTCCACTGCAGCGCTTCCGTTTTCTGCGCATTCGACAAGAAAACCGTTCATCTCCAAAATAGACTCTGCAATCTCACAATTCAGCGTATTGTCCTCAGCAAGGAGCAGCCGCCTGCCTCTGAAATCTGCAGCATCAGATACAGAAGCGCTCTGCTGCACGACAGGAGTCTCATCACTGTCAGCGTAATCTGCCTCCAAGTCAAAGGAAAAAACAGAACCTTTCCCTTCTTCGCTTTCTACCAGCAGCCGGCCGCCCATCATTTGAACGATTCTTGAAGAAATAGAAAGTCCCAGCCCGGTACCTCCATAAGAAGAAGCCGTATTTTGGCCGGCCTGCTCAAAAGCGTTAAAAATACGGTCGATATCCTGCGGGCTGATGCCGATTCCGCTATCTTCTACAGAAAAATGAAGGTGTACACTCCGGGAGGTTTCTGCAATCACCTTGATGCGGACCGTAACAGAACCGCCGGAAGGTGTAAATTTGAGGGCGTTTCCGATAATATTGATCAGAACCTGGCTGAGCCGCAGAGGGTCCAGCAGCAGGCGGCTGTCTGCCCTATACTGATTTTCAATGCAGAGATGAATCTGCCGATCCTCAGCCTGAGGCGCAAGTACGGTTTCCAATTCCCGGATCCTGTCGGACAGGCGGGCAGGCTCCAACCTAAGCTCCAGTTTGCCGCTCTCGATTTTTGACATGTCCAGCACATCATTGATTAAGGTCAACAAATAAGCGTTTGCAGTTTCAATCTTGGCAAGGCAGTCAAGCACCTTCTCCGGATTATCACAGGCCGTTTTTGCAATAGCAGTCATACCGGAAATGGCATTCATTGGTGTTCGGATTTCATGAGACATGCGGGATAAAAATTCGGTTTTTGCCTGACTTACCGTATCTGCGCGTGCTTTCAAAATGAAAGAAGAGATGGTCTTAATCAGATCCCGGATAGATTTAATCTCTTTCTTTGTCCACTGATAATTTTCGTCTTTTCGCTCAAAAGAAAGGATGCCGGAGCATGTCCCGTGATTGAGAATGGCAGCATGTAAGAAGCTCTTCATATCAGGAGAACCGGGGAGAAGATTCTCTGTGCAGACCCCTGCTTCATAGCTGCGGCACAGTGCTTCATATTGGGAAGGAGACATATAATAGCTCTGTGCAGTTTTCATGTGAGAGGCCTGCCGATCCCACTGATGCGTAATGCGGCACCGGAGGTATTCCGGATCAATTTCTAAAATAGCAACACGATCCAGATGGATTGTTCTTCCGATGCGTGCCAAAAGAAGATGCAGAGCATCATCCAAGTTATTGGATTTTCCAAGAAGTTCCAGCGAAAAGGATACCAGATCCTGCTCCTGCTCCGTTTTGCGATCGTTTTCATCAGTGATGTAGTCGATGGAATTGATAAAGTGGCTGTCTGTATATACCTGGGTCAGCATGGTGCCAAGCTCATTGGAAGTGTCCAGATAACAGGCGGCATGACCTTTTTCTTGGCTTTTTACATATTTTAGTGTACTTTCAGCGCACCTGTAAAGACCGCTGTATTCGTCTACAACGGAAGTAACACACATACCGATGCTGGCAGAAATCTGTACATCGGGAAGTTCGTCCTGAAACAAGTTACAAATCATAGAAGCAATCCGTGGACCGAGGACAGTGGCACGGGCTTTATTGCAGTTTTTTACAAAGAGCATAAATTCATCGCCGCCCAGACGGATTTGTATGTCATCGGGTCCGGTCTCGGAACGAAGGATCGCTGCTACCTCCTGAAGGACGGCATCAGCAAAAATTTCCCCCTGTTTTGTGTTCAGTTCTTTGAAGTTGTCCATATCAAAAATCATCAGACCGCAGATTTCTTCGGGGCTTTTTTGCTCCATATATTCCTGAACCATGCGAATACCGGTTTCTTTGTTATAAAGACCTGTAAGCGGATCTTTGGAGTTTGCTTCGGCAAGGGCAAGCTCGATTTCTTTCTCGGACTGGATATTGATAAACTTACCGATGGTTTTAATCATGCGCCCGTTATCATCATAAACGGGTGTGGCGGTGGCGCGGATCCAGATATATGTGTCTGCATGCAAAGTTCCGGCAACCTGGAATTCGCCTGTTTGCCCGGCTTCTCCGAGCAGGAGTTTAGTGAGAGGTTCAACTGAATCAGGAGAGGCAAACTGCGGTACATAGGAGGCAATGAACTGGGGAATTTCCCTTTCAACAGAGCTTCCCTGCTTTTTGTGAAACTCTGCAAGGGTGCCGTAGGCGGAATAAGAATCTGCCGGGATATCATATTCAAAAATAACCATATCGGCATTTTCGATGGCAATCCGAAAACGCTCCCTCTCCTTTTTCAGAAGCTCCCCCTGGGCGGCGATTTTCTGATTGACCAGCTCGATTTCTGTAATATCAAGATACAGGCTGTTGATGATGGTTTCTCCCAGTCTGTTCTTTGTTTTTCTTCCGCTGTCAATAATCCACTTCAGCGTGCCGTCTTTACAGCGGATCCGGTACTTTGCTGCGTATTCAGGGCTGCCGCCGTCAAAAGATTCGGCTGTCTGACGAAGGGCGGACTCTGCATCGGGCGGATACACTGCACCAAGGGCACTGCCGCCGGACATTTCCATAAACTCTTCTATTGTATAGCCAAACAGGGAGCAAAGTTCTTTGCTTACATAAAGATAGGAATAAGTGTCATCATTGCGGCTGACTTTGATGCCGCCCTGAATCGCATTAAAAATCACCTGCATTTGATTGCTGTACTGTGCCAGCTGATGATGGGCGTGCAAATCAGGGAAGTGCGTATAGAGGCACTGGAAGCTTCCGTTTGTTTCGCGGATCAGAAAGAGTGCTTCTGTCTCAAAGTGCGGAAGTGCAATCAGCGGTGTATCCAGCGTGATTTGGAACACGCAGGTATAGAGGTACAGATCTTGCTGCAAGATTTTTATATGACTTTTGTCTTCTAGAACACAAAGACTGTCATAATACTGGCTGCGTGAATAATGGGACTGAAAAATAGGAAGGGTAAACGCTTGGATTTCTTTAAACTTCAAATTCATACTTCTACCTCACAAGTAATGATAACTGAGATTCTTCTGAGACGTGTCTTTGCCTATTATAGCATAATTAAGGGCCTGTTAAAAGTTTAAAAAAAGACGATGAATTCACATTTATCTAAAAAGTAAGAATGTAATTATTATTTCTCGGATAAAGTTGCAATCAAGAGAAAGTAGTGACGAAATGAGACTTTAATGATATAATATCCAAGAAAATATAAGGTTCTATAACAAAGCTGAGGTTGGAGGAAAACAGATGGCTTATACAGATAAAAGCTGTGAAGAGTTTGTAAAGATTCTTTCCGGAAGTGCACCGACTCCCGGAGGAGGCGGTGCATCGGCGCGGGTAGGCGCAGTAGGCGCAGCGCTGGGGAATATGGTAGGCTCCCTTACTGTGGGAAAGAAAAAATATCAGGCTGTAGAGCAGGAAATCCGGGACAAAATGAGACAGACGGAAAAACTGCAAGAAGAGCTTCTCTGTCTGGTGCAAAGAGACGCAGAGGCATTTGAACCTCTGGCAAAGGCTTACGGTATGCCCAAAGACACGAAAGAACAGCAGGAAGCAAAGCAGCAGGTCATGGAGAAAGCGCTGAAGGATGCCTGTGCGGTTCCATTTGAAATCATGGAAAAATGCTGCCTGGGAATCCGGCTGTGCGGGGAATTTGCAGAAAAGGGAAGCACTCTTGCAGTAAGCGATGCGGGAGCGGGCGCAGTTTTTTGCAAAGCAGCGCTCCAGAGTGCCAGCCTGAATATCTATATCAATACGAAGGCGATGAAAGACCGGGAATTTGCGGCGTGTGCAAATGAACGATCCGATCGTATGCTGGAAGAATATACACGAAAAGCAGATGAGATCTTAGAGAAGGTCTTTGCTGCAATTAAATAGGAGGCAGCAATGGCACAGATACTGGATGGAAAGAAAGTGGCCGCTGAAATCACAGAGGAAACCCTGAAAAAGACCGAAGCCCTGAAACAGAAAGGGATCGAGCCTGTACTGGCAATTGTGCGCATCGGGGAAGATCCCAGCGACCTGTCCTATGAGCGGGGGGCTGTGAAACGGGCGGAAAAAACGGGAATTAAAGTAAAACACTGTGTTTATGCGCCTGACATTACACAGGAAACCTTTATCGCAGAAATAGAAAAACTGAATGCAGATCAGAGTGTTCACGGCGTGCTGATTTTCAGACCGCTGCCGGAGCAGATTGATGAAAATACGGTATGCCGCAGCCTGCTTCCGGAAAAAGATGTGGATGGTATTACCATGGGGTCCCTGGCAGGGATCTTTGCGGGTACCCATAAGGGGTTTGCGCCATGTACGGCAAGAGCCTGCATGGAGATTCTGAAGCATTACGGAATCAGCCCGGAAGGAAAGCGTGCAGCAGTCCTGGGACGCAGTACAGTTATCGGGAAGCCGGTGGCTATGATGCTGATGGAAGCGCAGGCGACAGTTACCATCTGTCACAGCAGAACGGGTGAAGAAAATAGGAAGTCCATCTGCAGAGACAGTGATA
>CAUWJW010000186.1:0-5359 GCA_963558985.1 uncultured Clostridia bacterium
GGAACTAAATCCACATACTCTTCAAAGGTAATATGCTGTTTTTCAAGCAGACTATCTGCCGCCTGCTGTTCTGCACTCTTAGACCACGGATTATCCTGTGATACATCAACACGGATTTCAGGTGAAATCCGTTCCATATCCTCTTTGGTAATTGTGAGCGGTATACTTTGTCCCTCTACTTCCCTTGAAACAGTCATACCGTTTGGATTATATGTAAACCAAAGTTCCGGCCAGAGCTTTGCAAAATCCTCGGTCAGCTTCTTTACTTTTGCAACCTGTTCATTCATAGACCGTGTTGCTTGGTCATTGATTGCAATTACGGCAGAAGCGGCAACTCTTGTCGGGTCGTCAATCTGTCCAAGTGCTGTATCAGATGCTCCCGACAATTCTCTTGTCTGTGTCATTAGGTCATTTAGGAATACCCTTGCATCTGAGGACATCGCCATAGGGGACAGGTAAGAAATCATCTGATTTACAGACTGTGCTCCGCCTCCGCTCAGCTCGATTGCTGCTCCCACTTTTTCCAGTGCATCTGGATTCTGTACTGCCGTTTTGTCATATGCAATTCTAGGGAAGGCAGACATTTTTACACTCATGCTGATACGGGCAATGGTTTTATTTATTTCAATCTGGTTCGAAATCAAACCTTCTACTTCACCCCTGCCCCTTGCGCTGTTCGGACAGTCTTCCCATATGAAGTTGACTATCGGATACATAGTAAGCCCACCTACGCTGTTACCGTTCAGCATTCCCGATAATGGCTGTAACGGCTGGTATACGCAACTTTCTGTACACTTTGCCACATGGACAATTCCGTCTATCTTCTCCATATACAGAAGTGAGGTGGCTTTTCCTCCGTCTCCCTGATGCTCCACGTCCTCCTTATTGCTGATTAAATAATCTGTGTCTTCATCAGGACGTATGGTGTCAATATCAACCTCTTCAATCCCGTTTTTCCTTGCTATTTCTTTTATCTTTCCAACAGGGATTCTTTCACGAATAATGATAAACGGCTGCTCTTGAATATTTGGGTTTTGCTCATCTGCAAGCACAACGGACATATTGGAAAGCACCTGCATGTCTCTAACGTCTTTTGTGCCAAAGAAAGCATAAGAATCACCCGCAATAGCGCCTTCTTTTACCATCTTCCAAATATTAGTGTCCATTTCTGCCTTTTCCCAGTAGGCTGTGAAGATCTGAGCCAAAACTTTATAGACTTCTGCCATATCCTCCCTGCCCATTGTGTCTGAGTAGTTTACGCTTGTGTTGTTCTGACACACCGTTGCAACTTTGTGCTTTACAACAGGCTTAATGAAGTTCATAAAGGGCAGTTCTTCACCGCCCGATTCAAGACCTACCCACTGGTTTCCGAGGTAGAAGTCCCAATGCTTGTTGGTCTTTGTAATCAGTGCTTTTTTTAGAATATAATCTTTGCACCTCTCATATTTTCTCCAAATTTCACACTTTTCCATTAGATTCTCCGTTGATTACTTCCGTCTCCGCTGTAGTTCTCAATATTTGCTAAAATTGCACGATTACGCTCCATTTCCTCGCTCTCTTTATGTGATTTAGGCAGTAAAAACGGTTTTTTTACCGTGCTTTCGGTGCTTTTTTCACTTTTGCCTGTACGAAATCCCCAGATAAAGAAACAAGGTGCCACAATCGCTATTCCAATACCGAAAACAGCAGAAATCAGCACGTTATACCACATGAATTACATCTCCTTTCCCAACTCCACGCCTTTGAGGCGGATTTAAGTTCCAATCGCTTTGTTTTTTCTCGGGAACACTTCCCGGTGTATGTACATAAATGAGTCTGCCTAATGCCTGACTCATGCTGTCTACCAAGTCATCATGCTTCCCGTTAGGAAAAGAAGCACACTGATCTACAAATAATGATGTAAATCCCCTGTCTTCCGGAAGATAGCAGTTTCCCGCTTCTATCACATGAGATACCGCATTTACACGAGCTTCCTTGCTTCCTGTCGGGAGCACGCCGATAATCCCTGGAATTTGAGACCTTAAAACCTGTATGATTGCAGAACCGTTTGCTTTGTCTTCTACAAGCACCGCTCCTATTCTCGGGTGTATTGCCTTCATGCCTTTTATCGCTCTTACTGTGGTAGGAAAGTCCATATGTTCATTAATTAAATCCACAAGGTACATGTTTGCATCTTTTTTTCCCCAGACCTCTATTGCAACAAAGTCATTTTTCTCATTGTCCTTGAAAGTGGCATCGACACTCATTATCAATGTGTCAAATATCAGTCTGCCTGTTATATAGTCCTCTGCCTTGTAATAGTTCCACCATTCACGTTTTAGAACATTACCTTCCAAAGATGTTGGTCTGCCTTGATACAGTGCGTTCCATGTACGAATACCGGATTGTGTTTTGTGGAAGTTCTGCTTCAGATTCTCCACAAAGTCATAATCCCTTCCCATTTCAGGACACAAAGGGTCGCCCGGTTCTCTTCCCAAAGGGTCATTTTCCTCTGCTTCAATCGGCAGATTAATTACATGGCAGTTTTCTTCAACCTCCATCAACTTGCCGGCTAAATCATCTTCATGCCATCTTGTCTGTATAACGATCACCTTTGCTCCGGGAGCAAGTCTTGTAACAAATGAGCTGTTCCACTCATCAAACAGTTTGTTGCGATAAGATTCGGAGTCTGCGTCTTCACTATTTTTAATCGGGTCGTCTATAATCATCAAGTTACAGGACTTTCCTGTTACACCGGAAAGAACACCTCTTGATATCATGCCGCCGATATTGTTCGTCAACTCAAACTCTATATTGGACTTGCTGCTTTTGGAAAGGCTGACTCCAAAAATATTCCCAAATTGCAATATCTTCTCTTTGTTCCTCTTGCCAAAATTTGAAGCAAAGGTCTCGTTATAGGAAATTTCAATAACCCTATGGGTCGGGTTTTTCCCTAAATAAAAAGACGGTAACGTCTCCGTTACTGTCTTTGATTTTCCATGCTGCGGCGGTGTGGATAGAATTAATATCTCATAAGGCTTGTCTGTCTCTTTTTCAATAAACTCCTGTACTGTGTCACACAAGAATCTATGAAACCTTGAAGGGATCCATGCAAGGCTTTCTCCTTCTCTGAGTTTTCCATGGTTGAACACATGAAAACAGTATGCCTTATAGTCTGTCTGTACTTTTTTTAAGTAGACATCTTGTGGTGTGACTTTCATACGAACCGCCTTTTATACTTTTTTATATTTTTCCGTGGGACTCCAAATTTTGAAGGGAGGGTCTTTTGCGGGGTGGGTACGTAAGCGATGACCTACAAACACACATATATATATTATATACTCCCCCCAGATTCGGGGCCCCGTCCCTGCGTGCCGCCTGCACGACACAGGAAACAGAACAGGCTTTCTTCCTCTTCTATCTCTTCTCTTTTCTTTCTTTTCTTTTTCTTTCGTCTCCCTTGTACGGCGTGGGCGGGGGGATTATACACATAATATACAGGAAATGAGTATCAGCCCCGTATATTGATGATACTTTCACCGCATATTATTCATTATTATGTATGTATATACCGAATAACCCTGCATACTGCACCATATGATAGGCAGGAACGCTGTATTTTCAACGCTTCCCTTCAACTATTCCGAAAAATATAATTAACGGAATAGTTATTTGTCCCTGTAAAGCATACGCAACGCCCTGTCTGATTCTTCTTTGGAGGCTATTACCAGCGTGTTATTTACTGTCTTGGCGCTGTTTTCGTCCGTCCAGCCGTACTGTTTCATTGTGAAAATATCTCCCGGCCTGCCCTTCCAATATAATCGGCTCTCCGCTTGCTCTTCCAGCCGTAGCAGGGCTTTTTGCAAAACATCTGAGAATGGAACAAGCGGATTCCCATCACTATCAATTGCTATTTCTGTTCCCAAATCGTCTATTACTACCCTATCGCATTCATTTAGATCTATGTTGTTGATAGCTATGTGTTCTTGTAGCAAGTGGTCCATTTTGCCGTTTAGGTATCTATAGAATGTATCGTTGCATATGCCTAACGCAAGTATCAGACCTGCCCTTGTGTAAGGCTTCTTATTTTCGTTGCATATAATGAAGTAATTTGATATTTTCTGTATCATTTTGCCTGTATCTTCAAAACTATATGCAGGCGGAGCGCTAGCTTTTTTTACTTTCACCATTTCCTTTGCCGCCTGTAATGCTGCACTAGCCTGTTGCGCCTGTTCTATCCCTTTTTTCGCTAGTTCTTTGTTTCTTCTGGCTATCCTTTCGGCCGCCTCTTCTGCGCTGATAGTGTGTGCTTCCTTGTACGCCTTTTGTGCGTCTTTTTCTGCCTTTTCTTCCTCTATGCGCCGCCACTGTTTTGTTTTCCAACTTTTTACAGTATTTATGCTAACGCCATGTTTGGCAGCTATGTCTTTGTAGCTCATGCCCCGCTGGCGGTCTCTGTATGCTTTTTCATAGTTCTTCATAATTATTTCCTTTATACGCAAAAACCGCCTTTCGGCGGTTTGCGACTGTTATTAACAAAAAAGGAGGAAAACAAACGACTTTTTATTGTTCCACATTATTATTATAGCACAGAAAACGCATGATAAATTACCCAAAACCTTGTATTTTCAACGCTTTCAGCGTTTAGATTTACACTAGCGTGTAAATTTTAAAAAAATTTTTAAAAAACTATTGACACTCAATAGTACACGTGTTATTATAGAGTCACAACAAAACAAGAGAACACCGGACGCGAGAAAGTGGCATTAACCCCGGCAGGCAAATAAGACCTGACAAAATGTTGAAAAAGATTTGGTAACATAGGCGAGAGCCAAGCGGTAAACCTCTTTGAAGACTGAAAAGCGGTTGCGGATTAGTTTGAAGGGAGGTGAGAGCATGAGAATCACAATCACCTTACATAGGGAAAGCGTGAGACTTACAATCTCATTAAAAAAGTACCGCCTGAGCTGCACACTTTTGCGGTACTTTACGCATAATTAGAGGTGAGCCGCTCTGGCTCTCCCTTTGTTATATAAATTATAACAAATGTTGGAGGTAATTTCAATGGCAAAAAGGAGAGAATACACCCCAGCACGACAAGAGGCCAACGCACGTTACGATGCAAAAACTTACAAGAAAATCAACATTGCGTTGCGGCGTGAAGATGATGCCGATATTCTGGAAAATCTGGAGCGGGCTAAAAGGGATAAATTAAGTAATCGTGAGTGGTTAAGAAAAATTTTCGAGGGACAAAAATAGTCCCTTAAAAATTTTACGTACACTCAATAGTGTATAAATTGAAATATTAGGAGGTAAACAAAATGAAAATTAACAGAATCGCATTACATACATTTATTTGGCTGGATACCAACGCCATGAT
>CAUWJW010000187.1:0-5338 GCA_963558985.1 uncultured Clostridia bacterium
GGAAGACAAGTTAGATGAAGTGGAAGTAAAGGACGTAGACTGGAAGGATATCATACGTGACTATTACGGGACACTGGCAAAAGAGCTTGAAATTGCAGATAAGGAAATCGAAAAAGTGGAATTTGAAGAGGAACTGACAGGCGAGGTTTGCGAAAAATGCGGGAAACCTATGGCTGTAAAGCACGGAAGGTTTGGAGAATTTGCGGCGTGCACTGGATATCCGGAGTGCAAGAATACAAAACCTATCGTAAAATCCACCAATGTGAAATGTCCAAAGTGCGGGAAAGATATTGTTGCCCGCAAAAGCAAGACCGGGCGGGTATTTTACGGATGCAGCGGGTACCCGGACTGCCAGCAGTCTTATTGGAATAAACCGATTGATCGGAAGTGCCCGAAGTGCGGTGCACTGCTGGTGGAGAAGAAAACAAAGACAAGCAGATATGCATGTTCCAATAGTGAATGTGACTATAAAGAAGAATAAAGCATTTGAAACAGGGGAAAAAAGAACGGAGGTAAAAAATGGTACAATTTCATGCAACTACGATTGTTGCAGTAAGACGGGGGTCTGATGATATCTGCATCGGCGGTGACGGGCAGGTGACAATGGGCGAGACCTCGATTATGAAAAACGGTGCAAAAAAAGTTAAGAAGATTTACCGCAATTCTGTACTTACAGGATTTGCAGGGTCAGTGGCAGATGCCTTTTCTCTGACTGAGAAGTTTGAAAGTAAACTGGATGAGCATGGCGGCAACCTGAAAAGAGCAGCAGTTGCGCTGGCTCAGCTTTGGCGTTCCGACAAAGCCATGCGTAGTCTGGAAGCGCTTATGATTGTTGCCGACAAAGAAAGCCTGCTGGTCGTTTCCGGAAACGGTGAAGTAATAGAGCCGGATCAGGACTTTATTGCCATCGGTTCAGGCGGAAATTATGCTTATGCGGCAGCAAAAGCACTGTACAATAATACACAGATGGATGCAGAAGGAATCGTAAGAGAAGCGCTGAATATTGCTTCTTCCATTTGCGTTTATACCAATGACAATATTTCAGTAGAAAAGCTGTAGGAGGAGAGTATGGCAAATAAATTATACCAAATGACCCCTAAGGAAATCGTAGGAGAACTAGACAAGTATATCATCGGCCAGGATGAAGCAAAAAAATCTGTTGCCATTGCATTGCGCAACAGATACAGAAGAAGCCTGCTTTCTGAAGAAATGCAGGAAGAAATTACGCCAAAGAATATTCTGATGATGGGGCCTACTGGTGTAGGTAAAACAGAAATTGCAAGACGTCTTGCAAAACTGATGGATGCGCCTTTTGTAAAAGTAGAAGCAACAAAATTTACCGAAGTGGGCTATGTGGGACGTGACGTGGACTCCATGGTCAGAGATCTGGTAGAAGCATCCATTCGCATTACCAAGCAGAGTCAGCTGGATGAAAAGTATGCCATCGCAGACGAGCTGGCAGAAGAAAAAATCATCGAAGCTATCATCCCCGGAAAGAAAAAGCCGGAACAGAACCAGAATATCAACAAGAACCCTTTTGATTTTCTGCTCAACAGCGGCGGATATCAGAGCCAGAAGCAGCAATACGAACAGCAGCAGTCTGAGCAGCAGACGCCTGGGGAAAAACAGGATGTGGAGCTGGCCAGAGAGCAGGTGAGACAGCAGCTGAAGCAGGGACTTTTGGAAGATCAGTTCATCGAGATTCAGGTAACAGAAGCTCCGAAAACCAATACACTGGATCTGAACGGAGAGGGCATGGGAATTGCCATTGGCAGTATATTCGGAGATATGATGCCGCAGAAGAAAAAGACAAAAAAAGTCAGAGTAAAAGATGCCAGGAAGATCCTTCGTGAAGAAGAAGCGCAGAACCTGATCGATATGGATCAGGTTGTAGAGGATGCACTGCATAATGCAGAGCAGAACGGTATTATTTTTATTGATGAGATTGACAAGATTGCTTCAGGCTCCAGCTACCGTTCCGGAGCCGACGTATCCCGGGAAGGCGTGCAAAGAGACATCCTCCCGATTGTGGAAGGAAGCGTTGTCAATACAAAGCATGGTCCTGTAAAGACTGATCACATACTGTTTATAGGGGCGGGCGCCTTCCATACAGCCAAACCGACTGATCTGATACCGGAGCTGCAGGGAAGATTTCCGATTCGGGTAGAACTTGAAAATCTTGACCGGGATACGTTCCTTAAGATTCTCACAATCCCGGAGAATGCACTGATCAAACAGCACAAAGCGCTTCTTGAAACAGAAGGTGTGGAAATTGAATTTACAGAAAGTGCGATTGAAGAAATCGCAACCATGGCATTTCTTATGAACGAGCAGACAGAAAATATCGGCGCTCGGAGACTTCACACGATTTTAGAAAAACTACTGGAAGATATCTCTTTTAACATACCGGATATGGAAGAGGACAAACTAGTTATCGATGATGAATATGTAAAAGAAAAATTCATGGAAAAAATTCATCCTGAGGACATCGACAGGTTCATTTTGTAAGGGATTGTGACTTTTTTGTCAAGATATCACTGTGCAGCAAATTTGTACTTATAAGCAACTCAAAAACCACAAGTAAATTGTAGTTTTCTTGAAGTCAAAAACTTTTTGGAAAAATCTAAAAAGTAGATTGTCATTTTTGAGAAAAACATATATAATAACTATATGGTCAGAAGGTTGGAATTTGTACAAAAAATGGTTGTAAGAGGAGAGAGGCATAATATGGAAAATCAAATTTTGACAAAAGTGAGAAAGCTCAACTGGGTTCTCCAAGAGAGTGTAGCAGGTGCATTTTCATTCAACGAGCTTTGTGCAATTATGAGCGATTTAATGGATGCAAATGTTTACATTGTGAATCGTAAGGGGAAAGTGATTGGCGTAAATTATAAGATCAAATCAGATAGCTCTACTATTGCAGATCCGGAAACAGGAATTGAGAAGTTTCCGATTGAGTACAACGAAGCTTTGCTGAAGGTTACCTCAACAAAAGCGAATGTAACAGCAGAAGAAGCGCTGAAGATTTTTAAGTATGATTATGACACATCGGACAAGCTGCATACAATCATTCCGATTTTAGGCGGCGGAGAAAGATGGGGAACTCTGATCCTGACAAGATATGCTCCGGAATTCAGCGATGAAGATCTTGTACTTGGTGAATACGGTGCTACTGTTGTGGGTCTTGAAATTCAGAGAAGAAAGGCGCTGGAAGAGGAAGAAGAGTCCAGACAGAGAGCTGTCGTGCAGATGGCGATTGGGACATTGTCCTACTCGGAAATCGAAGCGGTACAGCAGATTTTTGCTGAACTTAACGGAAATGAAGGACTTCTTGTTGCAAGCAAGATTGCAGACCGTTCCGGCATCACAAGATCTGTAATTGTAAATGCGCTGAGAAAACTGGAGAGCGCAGGTGTGATAGAATCCCGTTCTCTGGGAATGAAGGGAACACATATCAAGATTGTAAACTCCAAATTCAATGAAGAATTGGAGAAGATGAATATTTAACACTTCCAGTGTAATAAAAATAAGCACATCAGACAAACGCCGGGCATAGAATAATGTGTGGCGGAGGTGCTTTATGAGGAAAAGAAGAAGACAGAGAGAGAAGCAGTTTGTTGTACTGTTTTTGTCTCTGTTTTTGATTGCAGCATCCGTCTGCATCTGGACTGCGTGGTTTGCAAAGACAACAATTGAACCCAATATGGCGGAAATTGGGAGGATTCGGGCAAAGAGCCTGATTACCCGCACGGTGAGCACGGCTGTCTACAAGCGATTTCGCCGGGGAATAGATGCAGAAAAACTGCTCCATCGCAAAACAAATGCAAAAGGTGAAGTGGAAATGCTGCAGGCGGATACCGGGGCGATGAATCTGCTGATGACGGAAATATCGCAGGAACTGCAAAAATCGTACGAAAATATGAAAGAGGAAAAGGTCTCTGTACCTGCAGGATCTCTTTTAGGGAGCAAATTCTTCTCTCAGACGGGCCCAAATATCAATTTAAGGGTAATTCCCCTAAGTGTGTCGGGAATGGACTTTAAAACGGAATTTGAGAGCCAGGGCATCAATCAGACGAAGTACAAAGTCTATATCATTCTCCGAAGCGAAGTGAAAGTACTGGCTCCGTTTTCTTCAGCGACCTTCCATATGGCCAGCACCATTTTGGTGGCAGAGGCCGTTATTTTGGGAAATGTGCCGCAAAGCTATGTGCAGGTTCCCAAAGAAGATATTCTTGATGTGACATAAGCAGAAAAGGTGGCATAAGAGAAAGTAAATGTGGTAAGATAGGAGCATGGTTAGATTTAATAAAGAAAATGAAATCATTCGCGAAGACGAATACAGGGCTGTTCTGGCAGGTGTGCAGCTGAAAGAAGACATCAGCTACTCCATGGAGGAACTTTCCGGACTTGCTGAAGCCGGCGGTGTAGAAGTGCTGGGTCAAGTGGTACAGCGCCTTGAAAAGACCAATTCTGCCACACTGATCGGTAAAGGGAAGGTGGAAGAACTGGCTCGGATGTGTGAAAACATGGAAGCAGACATGGTCATTTTTAATGACGAACTTTCCGGCATACAGCTTCGAAATTTGGAAGAAGCCCTTTCCGTGCGCGTAATTGACAGAACGATCCTGATTCTTGATATTTTTGCAGCACGGGCGGTTTCCAGAGAAGGAAAGCTGCAGGTCGAACTGGCACAGCTCCAGTACCGCATGCCCAGACTCACAGGCTTTGGAGGATCCTTATCAAGGCTGGGCGGAGGTATTGGAACCAGAGGACCGGGGGAAACCAAACTGGAAACAGACAGAAGGCATATCTCCCGCCGGATGGAAGATATCAAAAAAGAGCTGGAACAACTGAAAAAGACAAGACATGTACAGCGGGCGCAGCGAGAAAAATCAGAAATGCCGGTGGTCGCTCTGATGGGATACACAAACTCCGGCAAGTCGGCACTCATGAACCGGCTCCTTGCCATGTCTGAAAAAGAAGAAAAAAACGTAACCGAAAAAGACATGCTTTTTGCAACACTGGATACACAGCACAGGAGTATTCATCTTGACAGAAACTGCGACTTTATCCTGATTGATACAGTCGGATTTGTCAGCAAGCTTCCCCATGCGCTGGTACAGGCATTTAAAGCGACACTGGAAGAAGTCAAATACGCTGATCTGCTGCTTCATGTGGTGGATGCGTCCTATGAAAACTGCGATTTTCACATTGATGTGACAAACCGGGTTATTGACGGACTGGGAGCGGGGAATAAAGAAAAAATCATGGTTTATAACAAAATTGACCTTTTATCGGAATTCCCCCTTGATACTTCCGGCTGTGAAAGTGTCTGCAT
>CAUWJW010000188.1:0-5321 GCA_963558985.1 uncultured Clostridia bacterium
TAAAAAGCCTTCGGTCAGGCATCAATAATCTCCAGATCTTCCGCTTTAATGTCCGTCATATATTTCTGCCCCAAAAGACTGTACATCACCGGAATAATAATCAGAGTCATCAAGGTTGCGTAGATTAGACCTCCGATACATACGATGGCTACCGGCTGCATCATTTCTGCGCCGCTTCCCATTCCCATAGCGAGCGGCAGCAGTCCTAAAATCGTTGTAATGGCTGTCATAAGCACTGGACGCATTCGTACTGCACCGGCCTGCACAATGGCTGTGTGCCGATCCATGCCTTCATCCAGACGAAACTGATTAATGCAGTCTACAAGTACAATGGCATTATTTACAATGACCCCTACCAGCATAACAAATCCCAAAAGAGCCACTACGCTTACTTCCTGTCCTGTCAAAATCAGTCCCAGCATCCCACCTGTAAAAGCAAGAGGAATCGTAAACATAACGATGAACGGAGAACGAAGGGATTGGAACTGCGCCACCATAATTAAATATACCATGACAATCCCCAGAATGAGCATAAGCATCATCTGCCCCATTGCCTCCATAATCGTCTCATTCTCCCCTTCAAACTCAACTTTAACTCCAGAAGGAAGCTCCAGCTTTTCCACTGTTTTTTTTGCAGTTCTTGTTACATGTGTAATATTATATCCTTCTTTCAGTTCACCGCTTACAGTAAGCACCCGCTTCTGCGCTTCGTGATGGATCATTTTCAGGCTTTCTTCTTCTGTTATGTCCGCAATAGATGACAGGCTGATTTTTGATTCGCTTCCATCTGCTTTTTTGCCGGTAAGCTTAATTTTTTCCAGCTCCTCTTTTGTCATAGAAGCTGCATCTTTTGCAGACACAATCACATCTGTCCCTTTTCCGTTTTTTACAAGGGCAGTAGCAGCCTGATCCTTAGATAGACGGGAAGACACTTCTGAAAAAATCTGCGCTACTGTAAGTCCATGAGACATCGCTTTGTTCTTATGAATATTGATTTGAAGCTTCGGAACACTGTCTTCCTTAGTATCTGTCACTTCCTTGAGACCTTCTACCCCTGACAGTGCACGTTCTGTGAGAATCCCGGCTCTGCGGAGATCTTCCAGATCATCGCTGTACAGCTTCAGCCGTACACCGGTGCCTCCCATCATGCTCATCATATCCGTATCTCCCTGAGCAGTTATCTCGCATCCGTAAGTTTTTCCCATTGCTTCAATTTTTTGTGCCAGGCCTTTTGATTCCTCCAGCTGATCCTCATCTAAGATTACATACATCATAGACTGCGTTACGTCTTTTTCTCCTCCGGACATACCCATCATACTGTTGGCATCGCTGGAAAGCATAGCGCCTACGGTTTCTACATATTTCATATCTGAAATTTTTTGAGCAACAGCGTCTGTTGTTTCTGCAGTTTCTTCCAGGCTGCTGTCTTTTGGCATCTGGATAGTTACGGACATCTGCGGGCTTGCCATGGCGGGCATGTAAGAAAATCCTCTTGCCAGAGCGATTCCACTTGAAGCAAAGAGCAGTGCTACTGTGAAAATAAGTACACTTTTTCTATGATGCAAAGCAAATTCCACACAGCTTTTATACTTCAAAATCAGCGGGCTTTCCTGACTGAGAGCCGTTTTCTTTGCTTCCCGCTTCAATAAACCTCTCGCCATAGCAGGGACAAGGGTCAAAGCAATGAACAGACTTGCAAGCAGTGAATAAGCTACGGTAAGAGCCATATCCGTAAAGATCTCTCTTGTCATCCCTTCTACAAATACAATAGGAACAAATACGCAGATGGTAGTAAGGGTTGATGCTGTAATGGCACCGGTTACCTGCGCCGCACCGGAAATAGCCGCTCTCGTATGACTGTAGCCTAAAGAGCGAAGTCTGTATATATTCTCAATAACTACAATAGAATTATCTACTAGCATCCCTACTCCCACAGCAAGGCCGGCCAGCGAGATTACATTCAGAGTTACTCCCGAAAAATACATAAGAGCAACTGCAAAGGTTACACTGATAGGTATACTCACCGCTGTGATAATCGTGGGCCGGATATCCCGCAGAAAGAAAAGCAGGATTAAAATAGCCAGAACCGCCCCTATTACAAGATTTTGCAGTACAGAATCAATTACCCTATGAATATAGTCACCCTGGTCAGATAAAGTTGTAAAAGTAAGACCCTTATACTGGTCTGACAGCTTTTCAAATGTATCAGCGGTCCTATCGGCTACTTCCGTGGTAGAATATCCGGACTGTTTTGTGAATGTAAGAAGAACTCCGTTTTCATTATTAATTTTTGCATAGGTTTCTGCTGCATTATCTGCACGGGTAATATCAGCTACGTCTGAAAGCTTTACCGGCTCTACACCATCGATTCCCATATCCAGAAGCACCAGCTCTTTTAATTCAGAAATGTCCTTTATCTTATTTCCTACACTTACAAGGATCTCACTTTTTCCGTCACTTACATACCCTGCAGGCATAGAAAAATTCTGGGCATTTAAAATAGAGGATACATTGGACATGGTAAGAATCCCTGTCAAGTTTGCACTGTTAACGGCTGCCTCTTCCTGCGACTGCACCTGAGCCAGAGAAGCCTGAAGCTGCGCCACTGTAGACTGAAGGCTGCTTCCTTCTGCTGTGATTTCTGCCATATTGTTTCCCAGAGCAGACAATGCCTGAGATTGCTGGATATTCAGCTGAGAAAGACCGTCATCCACAGCTTTGATCTGTACTTCCAGTTCTTTTGATGATGGCATATGTTCAAGATCCATCCCGTGTGCTTTTAAGGTTTGTGTCAGCTGATTCATGTTCTTGACGCCTTCGGCATAGATGGGATTGTGCATACACATCTCTTCAAGATCTTCCTCTGTCAGATTCGGGTACTGCTTACGCAGCTGTTCTTTTATCTCTTTTTGCGTGGCCTGCAGAAATTCTATCTGTACTACAGCACTCTTTAATTCGACCAGCTGTTCCCTGCCGTTTTTCATTTTTGTTCGGGCCGCTTCTGTTTGTTCTGCCAGCTGCTTCTGTGCTCCGGTAATCTGTTTTTTCCCCGCATTCAGTTGGGATTTTCCCTGCTCGACCCGATTAATCCCCTTCTGAATGTCTGATTTTGCATCGGAAAATTGTTCCAAAACAGCATTTGTGGTCTTTGTATTCATTTTATCAATCTTTTTCTGAGACAGAACAACTTGAATATCCTCACTTACAAGTCCCGTAGCATTTACACTGGCCACCCCTTCTATTCCCTCTAACGGAGTAAGAAGATTTTCTTCTACAAAAGCAGAGGTTTCTGCCGTACTGCTGTTTTTCAAACTAACAGCAGCCACTGTAACCGGCATCATATCCGGGTTAATTTTCATAACCACCGGCGTGCCTACTGTTTCATCCCAGCTGCCCGAAATGAGATCGATTTTTTCACGGATATCCACTGATACTGCATCCATGTTTACCTCATCGGAAAACTCAAGTGAAATCATAGAATAGCTGTCATTTGACTGCGATATAATATTTTTAATGTGATCCAGAGTTGCAAGCTGTTTTTCCAAAGGCTTTGTAAGTTCTTCCTCCACTTCCTCAGGACTTGCACCCGGATATGTGGTCATGACAATCGCATATGGCATATTGATACTGGGAAATAAATCCGGTTTCATCTTCGTAAAGGATACGACACCGAAAACCAGAATAAGAATCACGGCTACCAGAACCGTGAATGGTTTCTTTACACTGAATTTTGCTAACATGTTCCTCCTTTTTATCCTTCCCCTTTTAATTTCTTAACAACACCGTATCTTATCATATCAAACATCTGTTCCAGCCTCTCTTCTGCAGCAGACATACTTTCATCTGAGGCAAGATAACGCTGCAGTGCATACATCGTACTGCCAATCAGAAGGCAAGTAAGCCCCATCAGTTCCTGTTTGCTGTTGATGTTGAGTGTTTCCAGCCCCTACAGATAGATAAATTTTCCCCTTTGCGTGCACGCTTCAATCTGATCCAGAAATACCTTCGTGTCATCCGGCTTCATATTTGCCACCACCTGTTTGAAAAAAGCTTCATTTTCAGTGCCTTTCATTTTAGCCAGCTGCTTAAAAATCTCTTTTGAAAAAGAAAAAATATCGTACTTTTTCCCTTTACCTTCCAGTTCCTGCAAAAATATATGTTTCTGTTCTTCCAACAGATAACTGTAAATATCCTCTTTATCTTTAAAATAATAGTAAAATCCGCTGCGGGAAATACCTGCTTTTTCGGCAATTTTAAAAATTGAAACTTTTTCATAGGGCAGTGCTGAAAATTCAGCAATAGCAGACTTAAGCAACACTTGTTTCTTCCCGTCTTCTAAATGAAAAAATGCTTCGTTTGGCATTGGCTCCTCCATAAAATTTGACACAGTGTCAAGTACATCAGAATTATTGTACTGGACACTGTGTCAAATGTCAATGTGCTTCTTTATCTGCACCGGATCACCTGCGGAACCGATTGAGGCAGGCAAACAGTTCCTGTCTTCGTACTGCAGCATAACCGCATACAGCGTTTCCTGCAAAGAAGCTTTCCAGTCCCTGCTCCTGTATCTGCTGATCCAGCATATTACCAATCTGCTTGATGGTTTTCCTGCCGTCAGTGAGATTTTCCAGGGCAAAGAGGAGCAGCTTTCCTAAAGCCGCAGTCTGTTCACTGTCTGTAATCTGCTCGGTATATCGCAGATCCACCTGATTCTTTCCAATAGAAAATCCGTCTTTTCCATGTGCCTTTATCTTGAGCGGCTTATGCTTCTTTTTTTCTGCTGTTAGTTCTTCAGGCCAGCTCATGACTCGCCTGCTTTCCGGCATGCGAAAGGCAGTAGGCGGTTTCTGAGATATATTGGCATACTTGCGGCAGATTTCCTTTGCTTTTTCGGTAATATTTTCCGGCTCATATTCTGTCATTTGCAAGATGGTATCGGCAAGATAGAAAAAAGCGCCCGAACTTCCTGCAACTAAAATGGTAGAAATTCCCTCCTCTTCCCACAGCTGCTTTGCCCGGTCTGTAAAAGGCGTAATAGGCTCACTGCTGCGGTTAATGACTTCCTGCATAAGAGCGTCTCTTACCATAAAATTTGTGGCCGATGTATCCTCATCTATGAGAAGCAGTCTGCTCCCCGCTTCCATACTCTCTGCAATGCCTGCTGCCTGAGAAGTACTTCCGCTGGCATCGGATGTGGAAAAAGACTTTGTATTCTTTCCGTTGGGCAGGTCATTAATAAAGAGGGAAATATCTGTATCCCTGATAAATCTTCCATCTTCCGATCGAAGTTTTACTGCTGTTTCATCAGTGAGTACATACTC
>CAUWJW010000189.1:0-5319 GCA_963558985.1 uncultured Clostridia bacterium
GATTTTAATGAAGAAGATCTGCTGACCCATTACAGAGAAAAACAGGCTATGAGGGCTTAATCTTTTGGAAAGAAAATATTTTAAGGCACTGAATTTTGATTTGGATACGCACCAGTTACAAGAACACTATCCGGGAGCCAATTATCGGCAGGCATACGATGATCTGCGTCGCTTTTTTAAGGAACACTGATTTTTACACCGGCAAGGCTCCGGGTACATATCCGAGGATAAGCTGACCACAGCAGATATATACGACCTAATGGATGATTTGAGCCAGCGGCTTCCATGGATTGGTGTCTGTGTCAATAAGATTGATGTTACCAACGTGGGACGACAGCACGATTTGATAGAACTGTTAAAGCCATCAGAGGACATTGTAATCGACGATTCACTTCTGATTGCTCCACCTAAGAAACCAACAGAATAAGGATATATACAGGGCAGGACAAAAAAGCTTGTAACCCACTTGCACTTCTTTGTAGTAAATTGTGTGAAGCACCTTTTCGTCAGTTTCATCGAAAAGTCCCATGGTTACACTCCCGTGTCAAACTCCCGGATTTTCCCCCAAAAAGTAGGAGCACGATACTTTACCGGCCATCAAACTTGTAATTTTTTCGATTTCCTGTATAATAGAAGAGAAGGGGAAAGTAAAAGGAGGGGGACATGAAAAGAAAAATTTTCAGCCTGGTCACTGCACTGTGTATGGCACTGACCATGGGGCTTCCGATATCAGCATATGCAGACACGGTGGGGCAGGCGGCGCTGCGTGATAAAGCCGTACCATTCTCAGCTTTGCAGACACAGACAGAGCAACTGATTGTAGAAGGCAGATATGACTATACCCAAAGCAGCAAAATATTGAAACAGGTCAACAAAGAGAGAAAAGCAGCGGGCGCAGAGTCTCTGGTTATGGATCCGCAGCTGCAGGAAGCGGCCATGGCAAGGGCGGCAGAAATCGCCCTGTTCTTTGACCACCAGAGGCCTGATGGAACCGAGTGCTTTACCATAAGTGACAAAATCTACGGTGAAAATATCGCAGCAGGTCAGGCAAATGCAGAAGAAGCTATGGACAGCTGGATGAATTCACCGGGTCATCGGGCAAACATTTTGGACAGCAGATACAGATCCATAGGCGTAGGCAGCTTTACACAAGGATATCAGAACTATTGGGTTCAGGTATTTGGCATAGAGAAAGGTCAAAGTTCAGACAAAACAGGTGTCAGAACCAAGAAACAGACCATCCGGGCACTTCCTGAAGAACTGACCGTATTTATATCAGACAACAGAACGACCAACCTTTTTAAAGGAAGAAGCCTGCATATTGATACTTACGCAGCATATGCAATCATGAACGGCGGAAGATCACCGGTACAGCTCAAGCCTGAAACTTTCCGGTGGAAAAGTAGCAGCAGCGCTGTTTCCGTGACAGCAGCAGGCAAAGCGACAGCAAAGATGCCGGGCTGTGCAACCATCACAGGGACCCTTCCTGTCAGCAGGAAGACCGTACGCAAGAAAATCCGGGTACCGGAGCTTCCGCCACAGGTCAGACTTAAATCACTGGCATCTGCAAAGAAAGGACAGCTGACCGTATCCTGGATCAGAAACGGTACTGTAAGCGGCTATCAGACAGTAATCGCACAGAACAAAAGCTTTACAAAAGGTAAGAAAACGGCTCTTATTAAAGAAAAGCAGACAGGCAGGAAAATCTTTCAAAATCTTTCCGGCAAAAAGACCTATTACGCAAAGGTCAGAGCCTACAAACTCTACGGGAACGAAAAATTATACGGACCTTACAGCAAAGTAATGAAAAAGAAAATCAAATAGAAGTGAAACAGTGTGCAGCGGCATAGAAAAATGGATATGCTTCTGCACACTTTTATTATGGGATAAGGGCTGTCTGCTAAAGAAAAATTCCATCTCTGCCGAAAACTATACTAGAAGAAAAGGAGGAAGCAGCAGTGGAGATTAAGCCGCAGGAAAGCTATCATGTACCTCGAAAGCAGCCGGGAAAAACTGAGGGGGCAGCTCCGGAAGGGGAGCAGCAAAATCTGCAGAAGGGGCAGCAGGCTGTCCTGAACCGGGAGCTTTCCGGTCTGGAAGCAGAGACTGCTATGGCCATTGAAGCAATGGCAGCAGAAATAGCAGAAAAGGCAGGAGAGGCACAAAGCAAGAAAGAAACAAAGGACAGAGCACAGCTTTCTGAAGAAAGTAAGGGCGTGGAACAAACAAAGAAATGGGACGCCCGCGCAGAGCAGGAAGCATGGCAAAAACTGCTGAAATGGCTGCCGTCTCAGGGAAAAACGCTGTCCCTGCAAATAGGCGAGCTGAAATCCGCATACATGTTTCTGCTGGAAGAGATTCTTGCCAATGTGCCAAAACAGCAGCAGGCTCCTTACCTGAGCAAACTGGAAAAGATCCTTCTTGTTCAGCTTGATGCCCTCCTGAAGAAGACAGCGCCCCAGTCCATAGAGTTCTTCTCCTCCTATGGTTCCAAAAACAGCCTGTCTAAAATAAAGCGGGCTGTTTACTTTGCAGTGACAGGAAGACACCTGCCTGCGGAAAAGGGAAAGCAGTTGGAGGCGCAGCCGGCAGGAAGCCTGTACAGCAAAGAGGGCAAAGTAAAGAAGGCGGCAGAGCATACCGGCTCAGAAGCAGAAAGGCTGCTGTATGCAGCAAAATACAGACAAAAGGGAAACACAGCCTATAAGGCAAACGTGTATTTGCCGCAAATGGAGAAGGTTCAGAAATTTGTAAAAGCGATGGGAGGAAAAGAAAGCAGTCTCTTTATGAGGCCGGAATTCACCTCAAAAAACAGCGCTCTGTATGGATTTTTATGGGCAGTGGAAACATGCAAGACGCAGATGTTTTTACTGCGGGAACCTTTAGAAGAGCCACTGCGGATTGAAGTGGAGACAGCAGTGGAACAAAGGATTGCCTCCTGGATGGAAAGAGCAGAAAGCGGGCAGCATCGGCAGAAGGGTCTGACTTTAAAACGTGAGCAGGCTTACGAAGTATACTGCTATACCATGAAACAGTTCTATCATGGGAAAAAAGTAAACAAAGCAATCCGGGATGGCTTGTACTATGCGTTGAAATACTTTCTTAAAGAGCGTGCGGAAGGGGAGCTGCAAAATCAGGAACTCCGCTCCGGGTTCTTCGGAGAATGGGTGGAAAAGGAGAAACAGCGGCAGGATCTGGAGAAAGGCATGCGGGCTTTGGACGAAAATTGGAAAGCTTTCATATCGCAAATGGGCTATGAAGATGAATTGCTGCAGCTGACAGCCGGACTGTACGGTATCTGGGCCATGTTCTGCCGGCAGGAGCCGGAGCCGGAAGAAAAAAAGCGTAAGAGGGGAGAGGCTCTGGCTGTTGCCGGAGGGCTGGCAGCTGCAGCAGTATTGCTTATATTAGGCGTTGTCTTTTTCTGACGGTTTCGTCCCGTTCGGGTCTTTTACGATTTCAGTCAGAGAGCTGGCAAGCCCTGCAATTCCCTGAATATCGGAAGGGATGATGAGTTTTGTGGCTTTTCCGTCAGCAGCCGCCTGGAAGGCATCCAGACTTTTAATGGTGAGAACCTCCTGTGTCGGCTGTGCTTCTGCCAGCATACGCAGTCCGTCAGCAGTAGCCTGCTGCACCATGCGGATAGCCTCGGCTTCTCCTTCTGCTGACTTGATGGCTGACTGCTTGGCACCTTCCGCTTCCAGAATAATGGCTTCTTTCTGCCCTTCTGCAATGAGGATGGCAGATTTTTTTTCACCTTCTGCACGCAGAATGGCTTCACGCCGTTCCCGTTCTGCACGCATCTGTTTTTCCATAGCCATCTGAATGTCTTTTGGCGGATTGATATTTTTTACTTCTACACGGTTGATCTTAATTCCCCAGGCATCTGTAGCCTCATCTAAAACGAGACGGATCTTGGAATTGATGTGCTCACGGCTGGTAAGGGTGCCGTCCAGTTCCAGCTCGCCGATAATGTTACGCAGCGTAGTGGCTGTCAGATTTTCAATGGCAGCCATAGGGTTTTCCACGCCATAGGAATAAAGCTTCGGATCTGTAATCTGAAAATATACCACCGTGTCGATTTCAATGGTGACATTGTCCTTGGTAATGACCGGCTGAGGCGGAAAGTCAATGACATTTTCCTTGAGGGAAACTTTTCTGGCAACTTTGTCAATCAGCGGAATCTTGAAGTGGAGTCCTACCTGCCAGGTAGCGTGGTAAGCGCCGAGCCGTTCCAGTACATAGGCATGAGCCTGCGGTACGATGCGGATATTCGTGATGATCAGCCAGATGATAAGGGCGATGAGAATAATGGGTGCGAAAGCAAATAACATAGATAGTTCCTCCTTTGTATTACACAAGTTATTCATCTGCAGGTGTTACAATAAGCTTTACGCCTTCCACACGCAGAATTTTTACAATTGTCCCCTTTTCAATGACTGAATGGGGATCAGCGGATACAGCAGACCAGATGAGGCCGTCAGTCTTTACCTGCCCCGGAGATTCAGGGCTGATAATCTGAATAACAAGCGCCTCCCGGCCTGTCAGTGCTTCTACATTGGTTTTTTCTTTGCCTACTTTCAACTTTTTCTTCACAATTGGACGGGTGAACAGAAGAAGCAGGACAGAAACCAATAAAAAAATGGCAAACTGTATCAGAGCAGGGGCGCCTATCATGGCTGCAACAGAGGCACAGACAGCGCCTCCTGCGAACCAGACGGTAGTCAGCCCCATGGTGAAGGCTTCAATAACAGCACAGACTGCTGCAGCGATGAGCCATAGAATGGCAGCACTTAATGTGATACCAAAGATAGTCATAGTAGATCTCCCCCCTTACTTGCAGCGCCTTTTCTTTGAATTTTCGATGTGAATTTCCATCGCCTCAGCTCCGGCTTCTGCATCTTTTTCTGTAAAGGCTTTGAATATCATGCGGTGCTCCTCTAGGACCCGGCTGAGATAATTGCTGGCATAAATGTCTTCCGTGGACCGATATTTAAAATAGATCTGGTAGGAAGAGAGCAGCTGGCGGAGCATCCGGTTGTGAGAGGCTTCGTAGATGATCTGGTGGAATCCTGCGTTAATGGTGAGCATTTTGTCCACATCATTGCGCATCGTGTAGAACTCCATGAACTCAAATGTTTCTTCCAGTGCATCCATTTCCTCGTCTGTAATCCTCTCGATAGCCCACTTTACCGCCTGGATCTCATAAATTTTCCGGAGCTGGAACATGTCTTCAAAATCCTGATCCGAAAGGCCGACAACAAAAGCGCCCCGGTTCAGGATGTTTTCTACAAGGCCTTCTGTTTCCAGCTGCCGGAG